>NZ_JAMOKT010000048.1:0-59530 GCF_023656795.1 Parabacteroides caeci | reverse complement strand
ACTGTGTTTCTTCTAAATCCGTACAATACATAATTATTTGAAGCTTGGTAACTAAAAATAATCATTTTGACGGAAAGAAGAAACACTCTTTTTACTTCAAACTACAAAATTTAAACAGGCTCTTAAAGATGTATGGCTAAGACAAAAACAGTATATGTCTGCTCCAATTGCGGAGCAGACTCTCCTAAGTGGGTCGGTAAATGTCCTAATTGCGGCGAATGGAACACCTATGTGGAAGAAATCGTTGCAACCAAAGAACCTTCTGCAAAACGTATTATTCCCGGTATAACAGAAACGGGTAAAGTACGTCCCGTTCTGTTACGTGATATTACCTCCGAAGAAGAATCCCGGATTGATTTGAAAGATGAAGAACTGAACCGTGTCCTGGGAGGCGGTTTGGTGAAAGGTTCGTTGGTGCTGATTGGCGGTGAACCGGGTATCGGTAAGTCGACTTTGGTCCTGCAAACAGTTCTGGGATTGAACAATCTCAAGACATTATATGTATCGGGTGAGGAAAGCAGTCGCCAGCTGAAACTGCGTGCCGACCGTATTGCCCACGAAAATCCGGAATGTTTCATCCTGAGTGAAACGAATCTGGAACAGATATTTGTCCAGGCCCGTAACGTACAGCCTGATTTATTGATTATAGACTCTATCCAGACAATCTATACGGAGATTGTAGAATCTTCTCCCGGCAGCGTGTCGCAGGTCCGTGAGTGTAGTGCTGCAATCCTTAAATATGCCAAAGAGAGCGGTGTCCCTGTTCTGTTGATAGGACATATTAATAAGGAGGGGAGTATTGCCGGACCGAAAGTTCTGGAACATATTGTCGATACGGTTCTTCAGTTTGAAGGAGACCAGCATTATATGTACCGTATTCTCCGGAGTATCAAAAACCGTTTCGGCAGCACGGCGGAACTGGGTATCTATGAGATGCGCCAGAACGGTTTGCGTGAAGTCAGCAACCCGTCCGAGTTGTTGCTGACGCAGAACCATGAAGGATTGAGTGGTGTGGCAATTGCTGCCGCCATCGAAGGCATACGTCCTTTCCTGATTGAAACACAGGCGCTGGTAAGTTCGGCTGTCTATGGAACTCCGCAACGCAGTGCGACGGGATTTGATCTGAGAAGAATGAATATGCTGCTGGCTGTGTTGGAGAAACGTGCCGGATTCAAGTTGATACAGAAAGACGTATTCCTGAACATTGCCGGAGGACTGAAGGTCAATGACCCGGCTATCGATCTGGCTGTTATCAGCGCTATCCTTTCGTCGAGCCTCGATATCAGTATCGAACAAGGCGTTTGTATGTGTGGCGAGGTCGGCTTGTCGGGCGAAATCCGTCCGGTCAACCGCATCGAACAACGTATTCTGGAAGCAGAGAAGCTGGGCTTTTCCCGCATCATCATCCCTCACAATAACCTGAAAGGGTTTGATACTAATAAATGTAAGATACAAATCATACAGGTGAAGAAAGTGGAAGAGGCTTTTCGGCATTTGTTCGGTTAAACATATATGAATTGATATGAAAAGACTATTGTGTGCTTTTTGTTGTATCTGGTTGCTGTGCAGTTGCGAATATAAGATACATGAAAATTTTATAGAAGTAGAAAAACCGCAGGATTCACTTTACGTAAGCATTGACCTGAATGCGCTGACGGATGGTCAGACTATCTTCTTGAATAAGGAAACTGCCTTAAATTACTCCTTGTCGGCTTTCGGTAAGGAGATTAAGGACGTGCGTTTTAAGATGGGAAATAAAGTCTGGTCGGGTGACGATATAAAACCGAATGGCGCTATCTATATCAATTCGGTCGATTTTCCATCCGGCACTTATACGCTCGATTGCGAAATGTTTGTCCGTGCCGGCAGTGGGAGCATTGCCGACCAGATAGGTGCGGAAGGGGCTGTCGGAAAGAAGAGTTGGCCGGTTGTTGTCGATTACGGACTGGAAGTTCCCGGAATGTTTATGTCGCGTACCAATGAAGAAGGCTTTTTTGAACTAACCTGGCCGCAGCTTGCTCCCACACATTTGAAATTGAAATCGTATGCTGTTTATCGTAATTATCAGGGAAATTATGACAGAATTATCGTAGCAGCCGATAAAAACTATTTTGTGGATAAGGAGATGCTGGGAGGAACAGCGAACTATTATGTGGAAGCCTTGTTGGATTACGAGGGAAAAGAAGAGTTGGTCTGGCCGCTCGGCAATCTGGATGTTTCCAATGATTTTGAGTTTCGTATTGTCGAGTCAGATATAAAAACGGTAACGGTTTATTGGAAGGCTCCTTATAAATCTTACCTGTCTTTCCGGATAGATGAAGATATTCCTTTTACACCCGATGGCTTGGAGGGAACATTCGAGATACCGGTCACTCGCTTCGGTTCCTCTGCCTGGTGGGATTTGAGTAAACTAGTTGTTTCTTTTTCACCGGTTGACAATCCTTCGCAGGTTATGTTGCGCAGGGAATTTGAGGTCGGGTCACCGGGCATTGAATTGCCTGATGAGCGGGGAGGAGCATGGGCCTACAGTCCGGTAACCGGTTTGTTGTATGCGACAAATAATATGACCCTGAATAGTTATTTACCACAAGACGTCCGCCTGCAAAAAACTTATCGTCAGGATACAAGCTGGGATAACGTTATCGCCTCTCCTGTTTCAAATAAAGTCGTTGTTTTTGGAGAACAGGCATTGGTATTGGATGGCAATACGCTTTCTCCTATAAATAGTATTCGCTATGAAAGATATTCCCGGATACTGGGGATAACCAATGATGATAAGTTGCTTTGCTATTCTTATGCTCCTGACGGAATCACCTGCACTGTTTCGGTTTACGATCTGGACGGGACCAAAATAGGAGAGATTTCCTTTAAGGGAACTAATCTGCAAATGTCGCCGGATGGTAAATATCTCCTGTATCAGGATTCGTTCGATGTATGCCTGCTGAGTCTGAAAGACTATCAGGAGACCGGTCGCAAAATCCTTCCGTTATCTTATGCGGATTATAGTTCTTACCGTTTTAATCCGGCTTTTCCCGATCAGATACTGGTGCAGTTCGGTGACAGGTTAAATATCTACCATAGCCCTGATTTTACGTTGTTGAAAGAGATAAAGCGGGAGGATGAAATGACGCTTGAAGATATTGATCCGTCTACTGGCAACCTGTTGTTTTATAATAGCAAGAGGCTGAAGATTGTAGACAGTCAATCCGGACAGGAATTACTGGCAATGGACGCAGCTACTTTCCCTTGGGTTCATCTGTTGGGGAATACACTGGTCTCTTTTGATGGGTTTGTGTTTAACATTGAAAAGTATTTACCGCAATGAAACGATATTTGATTTTATTTCTCTTTTGCCAGCTTACGGCTCTTTCGGCATTGGCGCAGGAATTGACCGTAGAATATAATGTAGGGTTCGGAACCTATAAAATGGGTAATCTGAAAGAGTTTATGGAGAATACTACTCCACAGTTGCAGGTGAATAATGTGAAGGTAACAGACAATTTTCCTGGTTTTATCACCCATCAGGCGAAATTGGGGGTGGAGTGGAAAAAGTTGCACCAGGCCGGTCTTTTGCTGGATTATATGAATACGGTAAGTAACAAAGGAGTTTCCGATTATTCCGCTTCCTATAATATAACCTTTCGTGTAAAAGGACTCCGCTTGGGTGGTTTTTATCGTTTCGCCCTTCCTGATTTTTCGGAGAGTTTGGTGAGGCCTTATTTGCAATTATCTACAGGTGTAGTGTTTAACGACGGAAAATTCAGTGAGGGAGTCGAGTTCTCCAACGGTCTGGACGACAAAGCATCTCAATCATTGGATGGTGCGAATTTTTTTATCGAACCGGCTGTCGGTGCAAAGATACGGATACATAAAAGATTTGCATTGAATGTAAATGTAGGTTATGAATTTGACATAAGTAAGAACTTTAAATATGAGGGCCAGTCGCTTACGATAGCTCCTGATTGGAGTGGTTTGCGCCTTCAGGGAGGTATTATCTATTATATCCCATTAACGAACAAATAAACAGATATGATACAAGAATTACAACTCCGCATCCTGCCGGAGGAGGCTGTGAATGAGCAATCGTTGAAACAGGTGATAGCACGTGAAACCGGTGCTGCTCCAAAAGATATTCAGGCCGTGCGTGTATTGAAACGCTCTATCGATGCCCGTCAGCGTACGATCTATGTGAATGTCAAGCTACGTGCATTTATTAATGAACAACCGGAAGAGCCGGAATATCAGTCGGTAGAATATAAAGATGTATCCGGAGGGAAACAGGTCGTTATTGTCGGTGCCGGGCCGGGTGGTTTGTTTGCTGCCCTTCGCCTGATTGAATTGGGACTGCGTCCGGTGATTATCGAGCGGGGAAAAAACGTTCGTGAACGGAAGAAAGACATTGCCCTGATCAGTCGCGAACATACGGTAAACAGTGAATCGAATTACAGTTTCGGGGAAGGCGGAGCCGGTGCCTATTCGGATGGCAAATTATATACCCGCAGCAAAAAACGCGGTTCGGTAGACAAGATATTGAATGTCTTTTGCCAGCATGGGGCGAGTACCTCTATTCTGGCCGATGCCCATCCGCATATCGGTACGGACAAGCTCCCCCGGGTGATAGAAAATATCCGTGAGCAGATTATCCGTTGTGGCGGTGAAGTGCATTTTGAAACCCGTATGGATGCCTTGATCCTGAAAGAGAACGAAGTGATCGGTGTAGAGACGAATACCGGAAAGACTTTTTACGGTCCGGTAATCCTGGCAACCGGACATTCGGCACGTGACGTTTACAGATATCTTTATCAGCAGCAGATTCCGATAGAGGCGAAAGGTATTGCGGTAGGCGTCCGCCTGGAGCATCCGCAGGAACTGATCGACCAGATACAATATCATCGCAGGGAGGGAAGAGGCAAATATCTTCCGGCTGCCGAGTACAGTTTCGTTACCCAGTCGAACGGGAGGGGAGTTTATTCTTTCTGTATGTGTCCCGGCGGGTTTGTTGTTCCGGCGGCGAGCGGTCCGAAGCAGGTCGTCGTGAATGGGATGTCTCCCTCTAATCGTGGTTCCCGTTGGGCCAACTCCGGAATGGTGGTCGAAATCCGTCCGGAAGATTATACCGAACTGATGAAACATGAAGAAGTGACGGTCCCGGCCGATTCGCCACTGGCTTTGATGGCCTTTCAGGAACGGCTGGAAGAAGTCTGTTGGTTGAACGGAGGCATGAAACAGACGGCGCCGGCACAGCGTATGAACGATTTTGTAAACAAGAAAAACTCCTTCGATCTGCCTGTATCCTCTTATACTCCCGGTTTGCTGGCTTCTCCGCTTCATTTCTGGATGCCGGAATTTGTAACCGGCCGTTTGCGTGAAGGCTTTCGTTATTTCGGAAAGACTTCGAAAGGTTTCCTCACCAATGAAGCATTGATGATCGGTGTGGAGACACGAACTTCTTCTCCTGTCCGTATTCTTCGGGACCGTGACACCTATCAGCATGTTACGATAAAAGGACTTTTCCCTTGCGGAGAAGGAGCCGGTTATGCAGGTGGTATTGTGTCGGCTGCGATCGATGGGGAACGTTGCGCGGAAGGAGTGGCGGCATTGGAATAGAAGAAAATAAAAAATTCCAGTAAATAGAATTATTCTTTCAGCCGTTCCTCGATCTCGTTCAGCAAATTAACCCTTTCCAGCGAGAACGTACTATCATGTGCTTGCAGGTATTCCAGCAATTCTTTAGCCCGCAGGAGTATTTCCGGTTGGTTTTTGGGTTGAAGATAACTGCTTTCGATTAGGGTCTTGATTGCTATTTCAAGACGTAATATACCGCTTTTCTCTTCACTGTCGAGGAAGCGGAGGATATCGTCGGGTGCTGTTGTCATCAGGAAATCCTGATCCAGTTTCAGGTTCTCGAAAACGGTCTGTATCAGTTCCGGATTCTTACCGGCCGCATTGTTATTACGGTTGAAGATCACTTGGGCAACCATTTTGCCCAGTTCTTCTATCTGTACCATGATTAAATCTCTTTTTAACATATTGGATGAATTTTATTCTACAGTTACATTTATGATTCTTATATCTTTTTTAGGACGGTCATATTGATCTTTCGGCTGGTTGGCAATGACATCCAGCACATCGAACCCTTCGGTCAGCTCGCCGAAGATGGTATAAATACCGTCCAGGTGGTGGCATCCGCCGTCTGTGGTGTATGCCTTCCGTTGTTCGTCTGTAAAGATCAGGTGTCCCGGCGTAGCCAGGATCATGGAATCTATCTGGGCGTTGACGGCTGTTACCCGTTTGTTGTATTCCCGCTTGTTGCTTTGTTTCAGCATTTTTAAGTCGACGGCAATAGGACGGTAAAACTTATCCAGCGCTTTTTTTCGTATGTCCTGGTTGGCAATCAATTCCAACGTATCCAGTTCCCCGTTGCGATAAACTTTCCCCTGTACGATAAAGAACTGCGACATATCCGATTTCTTTTCCGGATTGACATCATCGTTCTGACGCGGGGCGGCCAGCGCACCTCTTTTGTGAAAATATTTATCGTTCAACTCCGGCATGATCTCCGCCGACGAATCACCAAAACCGCAACGGGCTCCGGCTGGTGCATTCTTTGAATCGGGCGCTCCTCCCTGGATCATAAATTCCTGGATGACACGGGTAAAAAGTGTCCCGTTGAACTCACCTTGTCTGGCCCGGGCGATAAATGTACGGACATGATTCGGGACATCGTCATACAGCCGGGCTTTCATGGTCCCTACATTCGTCGTGATAGTCACTGTCTTTTCAGGGCTTTGAGCATTAAGCCCTGTCGCGGCAAATAACAAAGCGAGTGCTATACTATATATTTTCTTCATGATCTTTTTATTTTTCCCGGGGTAAAGATACTGTTTATGTTGTTAAACACAAACTAAATGTATACCTTTGCGAACTTTATTTAATGGCAAAAAGATTTTTTAATATAATAGTATGAATTGGATCAATGATTTATTATGGGGCGAAGGTATTGGCCACTCCATCCTGTTGCTCTCTTTTGTTATTGCGGCAGGTATTCAATTGGGAAAAATTAAAGTATTTGGTGTCTCGTTAGGGATCACACTGGTACTGTTTGTGGGGATCATTTTAGGGCATTTCGGCTTTACGATCAATCACAATGTTATTCACTTTTTTAAAGAATTTGGTCTTATATTGTTTGTCTACTCGGTAGGTATGCAGGTGGGACCTGGATTTTTCTCCTCTTTTAAGAAGGGGGGTATCACGTTGAATATGCTGGCTTGCGGGATTGTCTTCCTGGGGGTGGTAACAGCTATTATCCTGCATTATGCAACCGGCATTCCGATGCCGACGATGGTCGGTATCCTGTCAGGAGCTGTAACGAATACCCCGGGTCTGGGTGCTGCACAACAGGCATTCTCCGATATGTACGGATCAACGGACAATACGATAGCGTTAGGATATGCAGTTGCTTATCCGTTGGGTGTTATCGGTATTATCCTGTCGATTATATTTATCCGTTACGTGTTCCGGGTTAACTTTGACAAGGAAAACGAACAGTTGAACAAGGAAGATGCTTCCCATATGAATGAGGCAAAACCGGTTTCATTAATCGTGAAGAACCCAGCTGTTTTCGGTAAGAGTGTCGGTGAGTTATCAAACCTTCTGGAACATCGTGATTTCGTTATTTCACGTATCTGGCACGATAGCGACAAGCAGATTGAAATCGTATCTGCCAATACCGTATTGATGGAGAATGACAAGGTTTTTGTCATTACTACGGAGCAGGATGCCCAAACGATTAAAACTTTCATCGGTGAAGAGATCGATATGGAGCGTAAACAATGGATTCGTATGGAGAGTCAGTTTATCAACCGTCGTATCTTGATTACAAAACCGGAACTGAATGGTAAGCGTCTGGGCCAGTTGAAACTGCGTAAACTGTATGGTATTAATATAACCCGTATCAACCGTGCCGGTGTCGACCTGGTTGCCACGCCGCATCTGACCCTTCAGGTGGGTGACCGTGTAAATGTGGTAGGTACTGAAACTGCCGTAACGAATGTAGAGAAGGTATTGGGTAACTCGATGAAACGTTTGAACGAGCCGAACCTTATCACTATCTTTATCGGTATTGCTTTAGGTATTATATTGGGAAGTATTCCTATTACTTTCCCAGGTATTCCCCAGCCGGTAAAATTGGGATTGGCCGGTGGTCCGCTTATCGTAGCTATCCTGATCAGTCGTTTCGGTTATAAATATAAGTTGGTGACTTATACGACTCAGAGTGCCAACCTGATGTTGCGTGAGATCGGTATAACGTTGTTCCTGGCTTGTGTCGGTATCAGTGCGGGTGACGGTTTTGTCGACACGATCGTGAACAATGGAGGTTTTGCCTGGATCGGTTACGGCTTTATCATCACTACCGTACCTTTGCTGATTATCGGTTGTATCGGCCGCTATTTCTGCAAAGTGAATTATTTCACGCTGATGGGTCTGATTGCCGGTAGTACGACCGACCCGCCTGCACTGGCCTATTCAAACGCAACGGCAGGTAACGATGCACCGTCTGTCGGATACGCAACAGTTTATCCGTTGACGATGTTCCTGCGAGTGCTGACAGCACAATTGTTGATATTGTTCTTTGCGTAAACAATTCATAGATAGAGAAAGGTGTTTGAGCTTTTATCAGACACCTTTTTTATTGGGGCTAATAGATATTTGCCATACTAACCAGCGGCTCATACAGCTTCTCGATGTCCTGGGCATCAATTTCAAGGGTCAGTTGGTCGCCGGGCAGGATCGTTTGTCCGGCAGGAGGGAAGTCTTTGCGGTCGCGGTGGATATTGATGATGATGCAGTTGTTGGGCAGGTGAAGCGTATCGACCAGCTTCCCGTCGAAATAAGAACCTGCCATGACTTCAACATCGAGTATCAGCCGTTTTTCTTCCTGAAAGATCGGTTTCTTGATCATCTCTTCATAAAACATGACGTTGAAAGGCTTTATTTCCAGTAACTCGGTAAAATAATACGTCAGTCCTCCGACAACGATCGAAGGATAGAACACTTCGAAATGGCCGGTGATCTCTGTTATCAGGAGAATGGCGGTGATGGGAGTACGTACCACGGCAACCAGGAATGCAGCCATCCCGATCAACATGACGTAACTTATATTTTCCGGTGCGATGATACCCTGCTGCACCAGCAATAAGGCACAGATTTTTCCTAATAATCCCCCTGTTACCAGTGTCGGAATAAAACTGCCACCCGGCAGTCCGGATGAAAAGGAATAGACGGTGAACACCATATGCAGCAACATCATCCCGGTTATCCACAGGATGCTCTCTTTTCCGCCTAAAGCCTGTTCCATCAGGAACTGTTCGCCGCCTCCGGTCAGGTCCGTTAACGTCAGTGAGATGGTATAGGCCATGATCAGTAATCCCAGCAACTTGATGTATTCCGGTTGTTTTATGGCGGGGTACAATCTTTTCACGTAAAGCATCAGCAGCGAATAGAACTTTCCGAAAACGGAGACGATGACGGCGAACAAGAGGAATAGTTTGATCTGTAACGAGAATGACAAATCCGGTGCTACGGCATTTATCTCATGATAAGGATTTATGGGAAAGATCATATTGGCGATGGTTCCGGCAACCACCCCGGCCAGTATGGTTGTGATAGCCGTCTTGGGCGCATCAAACCGCTCGATCGATTCGATAACCAGCGTAGCAGCCGCCAATGGAGCGGCAAAGGCAGCCGCCAGTCCGGCTCCGGCACCGGCTGCCAGCAACTGTTTCCGTTCACCGCTCAGGATATGTCCCCATTTACCGACCAGGTCACCGATATACGATCCCATCTGGACGGACGGCCCTTCGCGCCCCATGGAAAGGCCGCTGCTTAATGTCAGTACTCCACCGGCAAATTTAGCCAGCAGTTGCCGTAAAGAATGCTTATATACAATCCTTCCGTTGATCGCCCCGCGTGTTTGTGAAATACCGCCGCCCGATATATAAGGCCATCGCCTCACCATCCAGGCGACAAACAGGAGGACCCCCCAGAAGGTAAGGAAAGCAATAATATGAAGATACCAGGGTGGCGACGATTCAAAGAAATCCTTCCGGTAATTGTAGAATAACTGTAATAAATAGTGATAGGGAACTGCCACCAACCCGGTCAGCAACCCTACAATGAGGCTCACGAAATAGAGCCTGGCATCCACTAGTTTCAGTTTTAATATCCTCCAGTTTACCTTCATAAGCTCGATAAAAACAAGACTGAATCAGATTTGGTTTTAGCAGAAGTTCATTATCAAATTATCTTTTACATTTGTTCTATATAATCTAATTAAAAAAACAACTTTATGGAAACATCGTATGTAAAAGAAGTAAAAAGAAGTTTTCGGGGAAACTTATTGAATTATATGAGTTTTCTTGAAAAAGAGAAAAGTGGATCAGCTCAAAGTACAGCTTCCCTCTATAAGGTAACCCAGGGGCATCTGGAGCGGTTCGTAGGTACGGATATTTTAAAAATGAAGCAAGTGACCCCCCTGTTGGTGAAAGATTTTGTATCTTATCTGCAATCCCTCAATTTAAGTCCTAATTCGGTAACCAACTACACCAGTATATTCCGAACCGTATTCAACAGTGCTGTATCTGAAAGCCTGGTTACACCTGAAACAAACCCTTTTCAAAAAATACATCTTCGCCCCGTATCCACTTATAAGCGTTCAGTGGGGATACAGGTCATTAAGGATATGACGGAATTGGATTTAAAAGGGAAGAAGCGTCTTGATTTTGCCCGCGATCTGTTCTTGTTCAGTTTTATGGCATGCGGAATGGCGTTTGTTGACTTGGCTCATCTGACACGAAATAATGTACGTGGCAATGTACTTGTCTATTACCGTGTGAAGACAAAAACAGAAATCCGTGTGACGATTACTTCGGGTATGCGTCGTTTATTGGAAAAATATGCCAGGGATAATTCCAACCTGCTATTTCCTGTATTACAATCGGAAGAGGTTTCTTATGAGAGATATAAAGTCGCTTTAAGAACATACAACCGACGGTTAGCTACGATAGGGGATATGATAGATTGTCCGGTAAAACTGACCTCCTATGTGGCCCGTCATTCCTGGGCTATGCAGGCAAAAGAAAATTCTGTTTCGGTTGCTGTGATCAGTCAGGCCTTGGGGCATACTTCCGAAAGAACAACACTCTTTTATTTAAAAGAATTGGATCAAAATATCATTGACAGGGTTAATTTGAAAATCATTGACTTTGTGGAAAAATGGGTAAGTAAAAGAAGTTATAAGAATTGACGCTTATTTATAGAATAAGGGTCATTGTCTATAAACTGGTAGGATTATAATTACGAAATCTATACCCTATACTACCAGATAGCTTGAAAATCTTTGACAGTGCAAAAGTAAAAAATTACTATTGATAAAATTGTAGTAAGAAGAAAATTTGTGTCTTAAAAAAGATCAATATTAAGATAATCTTACTGAAATTCATGAAAAAACGATACGGAAAGACCTAAAAATGAAACCATTATGAAATTCAAGATTAACCGCTATAAAACCATTAACTGATCTTAGCAGAACACTCCAACTATCAGAAACAAATAGATTGACATTTATTTAAGGAATCCTGAGTTTTGTAATATTATTTTACTAAATAAACACTATCATTTTTCCATTTCCAGTTTCTTGTCCTTTCCTTTTTCAGACAACTGATTATTTCCGGGTTATATATAGAATGTAAATAGACATCGTTAGTGATTTTTTACTTACTCTCTATATAAATCGTGCTGTTACTGTGTTGATATATAGTGATTTAAACTCAATGGCCCTTATTCTATAAATAAGGGTCAAAATAAAAAGCACTAGTATGTCACCCTCAGGAATGGGACTGACGACCTTTGTTATATCAACCCTCAAATAATAAATGCATGTTAACTAATTCATTTTTAGTTGTTTTGGATGTTGTTACCGGAGAGCCATTGAAAAGTAAGATATCTTTATTTCTTTGTTTGATTTTGTCATTTTTCTTTTCTCTGATGTTTCTTCCTCAAATTTTGAATATATCGCGACGCAAACAATTATATGATACGCCGAATAGGCGGAAGTGTCATCATAAAAAAATACCCCGTTTAGGTGGTCTGGCATTTTTTCCTTCCATTGTTTTGTCTATGTCATTAGTAGTCGGTTATCGTTATTTGATTGGTTTTCCGATGAATCATCAATTAAATGGCAATATCTTACTGGAATTTTTATTTTTGTCGGCAGGATGTTTGTTCCTGTATATGACCGGAGTAGAAGATGATTTGATAGGGGTTCGTTATCGTAAGAAATTTTTTATACAATTTGCTGTGGCTTCTTTACTTCCGGTATCCGGCTTTTATCTGGATAATTTATACGGATTGTTTGGGGTGTACATATTGCCGGAATATATCGCGATTCCGTTTACAGTCTTGTTGATCGTTTTTATAACAAATGCGGTCAATCTGATCGATGGCATCGACGGATTGGCAGCGGGAGGGAGTGCTTTCTCTTTCCTGGTGATTGGACTGATGTTTTTTTATAAAGGGCTATGGCTATATTCGATGTTGGCTTTTTCGGCGTTGGGTTGCCTGATACCCTTTCTATATTTTAATGTATGGGGCCGTACTGCCAAAGGAACCAAGATGTTTATGGGAGATGCCGGAGCGTTGTCGTTGGGATATCTGTTGTCTTTTCTGGTCATTAAATATGCTGTGTATGTATCGGAAACGGAACCGGATGTAAAGAATCTGGTAATTCCGTTTACCTTATTATTCATTCCGATGTTCGACGTCCTTCGTGTTATGCTGGTACGCGCTATGCACCACCGTCCCTTATTTATTGCCGATAAGAATCATTTGCATCATAAATGTTTGGCTGCGGGCATGACCCATTTACAGGCAACGGAACTTATTCTGGCATTTACAATCGTATTATTGGCATTGAATAATTGGCTGACAGACATCTGTAATATAACTATCATATTGATAGTCGACCTGCTGCTCGGTATCTTGTTGAGTAAATCATTGAAAATATGGAAAAGAAAGTGATATCGATCATTGTACCGATTTATAATGTGGAGAAATATCTTCCGGCTTGCCTGGACAGTATTTGCCATCAAACATTGAAAGATCTGGAAATAATACTGGTAGATGACGGCTCGATCGATAACAGCGGACGTATTGCAGAACAGTATGCCTTGCAGGATAAACGTATCAGAGTGGTGCATCAAAGAAACGGAAATCCGGGTGCGACACGCAATGTAGGGTTAGAGCTGGCCACCGGTGAATATGTCGGATTTGTCGATTCGGACGATTGGATTGAACCGGAGATGTTTGCTTCTCTTTATGCGAAGGCGGAAGCGGATAACCTGGATATTGTCGTTACAGGAGTAACAACAGAATGGCTGCGTGATAACCGGAAAAAAGAAAACCGGATTGTAGAATCGATTACAGAATGGCCGGCGGTAACACCGCTGGATGCTTTTCTATTCTTGAAAGAAAAAAGAATGTTTGCGGTAGCCTATAATAAATTATACCGTTCCGGATTACTGAAAAAACAAAAAGTCCGGTTTATGGAAATGTTACCCCATGAAGATTTGGTATTCAACCTGCGTGCATTTTCGTTTGCCGAAAGAATCGGTTTTATTCCGGATAGCAGTCCTTATCATTATTTATGCCGGGATGGGATGAGTGCAGCCGGTTCTTTTTCACCAGACCATTTGCTGGCTTGTCAACTGACGGAAGATGCGTTCCGTCAATTTTTCAAAATACATGACTGGAATAGCTGTGATATGGAATTCTATCTGAGGTCCAAAAGAATTACCGATTATTCTGCGTATGCGGCAGGCCTTTATAAAAAGAATTGTCCTCTTACGCGCAGGGAACGTATCGAATGTCTGGAAAAGGAATTTAAGCAAAACAGCTTATTAAAACGGGACCTCATATTGTCACGTCCTGCCGGTTTCCAGCAAAGAATGTTTTATTTCTTTCTGTTTAAAACAACTCGCGGAATAACAGACAGCTATTATCGGATTTTATTCTATATGCGGTATCATTTTGATGGTGTTTACCGTATGTTCAGACGACTTATATCTAAATAACATATGATTACCATTGTAATTTTGTATACAGAGTTAATGCCTTATAATGTAATAGTTATAAAGGCTTTGGTCGAGAGGGGATGCCATGTACATGTTGTATTGTCGGATTCAAACAAGAAAACGCCTTATTTGCCTCCCCAGTTGGAAGGAGTCACATATTACAACCGTTCTTCGTTTTGGGACCCCGACCATTTGTTCCGCTTGGTAAAAAGGTTGGAACCGGACCTGCTCTGGACTGCCGGTTGGATAGATCCCTTATATAACGAAGTGGCAGGCAAAGTTCGTAAGAAACTACATATACCCGTAGTAGCCAGCAGCGATACTCAATGGAGAGGGGGAATGCAATGGTTCAATGTCCTGATATCCCGTTTTCGTCACCGTAGGTGGTTCAGCCATCTGTTTGTATCTGGCGAACCGCAGGTTACTTACGCACGTAAACTGGGATTTCATCAGGAACAGATTCTGATGCATAATTTGTCGGCCGATGTGGATTTGTTCTCTGGCATCAATTTGAAAAAAGCGGAAAATGAATATCCGCGTCGTTTAGTATTCATAGGCAGATTCTCGAAAGAAAAAGGTTTGTTATACCTTTTGGAGGCCTGGAAAACGATACCGGATCGTCAAAACTGGAAATTGGTGCTGATAGGGAATGGGCCTGATTATGCTAAGCTGAAAGGATACCCGGATGTCGAAATAAAAGATTTTATGCCGCAGGAAGAACTGGCGGAAGAGTTGGAAAAGGCCGGAGCGTTTATTTTACCCTCTGTTACCGAACCCTGGGCGTTGGTGATACATGAAGCCGCTTGTGCTGGTTTGCCGATACTGGCATCCGATTGTTGCGGTGCCGTGAGTTGTTTTGTGAAAGACGGGGAAAATGGCTTTTTGTTTAAACCAGCAAACAAACGTTCTATCAGAAAAGCGGTTGAACGTTTTATCCGTTTGCCGGAGTTGCAGTGGATACAAATGGGACGGAGAAGCAGGGAACTGTCAGAGAGGATTACACCGTCGAAAGTAGCCGATTGTATTTTAACCGTATTGAAATGATGGTTGCTGTGACGGATATTCTTTCTCGTATTGCACTACCGGGTGTCCTTTTATTGACACTGACAAAGGTCATACCCTATTTTTCGTCTGTTCCGGATAATGTATATTATGCTGTGTTTTTAGCCCTTTTTATCTGGCTTGTTTTACGGGGAGGCTTAAAAATATCATATACTTACATACCTTTTTTGGTTGCCCTGTTTATCTCTATTTGGGTGAATGAGATTCCCGCTTATTTTAAAGTATGGTTCCGGGGTCTGGCCTTTTTGTCTGTAGTCTTTGCGGTCGGTCCTTTCTTTGTAAATCCGTATATGGTTACATGGAGGCGTTTGCTTTTTGTATATGCGTTAGCGGCTATCCGGTGGATTGTGGTCATTTCATTTTTTGGGTGGGTATTCAGGTTGCCTTTTGTACATGGATACAGTGGGTTTCGTGGATTGACAAATCAATCTATGCTGCTCGGTCCGTTAGCGGGGATTTCGATGGTATATAGTTTGTACCGTTTTTATTTGTCTTCAACATTTGGAGAGCGATATAAGGAGATTGGAATAGCGGTCATTTCATTGGTCGTATTATTACTGGCAGGTTCCCGTTCCGCATTGGCAAGTTCTGTTATGGCAGCTGCTTTTTTTTATAGCCGGATTTATCGTCATCGTGTGGAACGGTTGGCACGGCTCGTTTTTATGCTAGCCATATTGGCAGTATTGACTGCTGGTATTTGGTGGCCCTATACGGAAAGAATACGTTCTAAAATGGAAGGTGGTAAAATAGCAGGTAGTTTGACCGGTTCACGGGATGATTTATGGGAAGCCCGTATGACTGAATTTAAGGGATTCCCCGTCTTTGGTGTTGGATTTGCTACGGTGAGGCCTGACTACGCGAAGACAAACAAAGTAAATCTGGAGACTGGAACCGTTGAACCGGGGAGCAGTTGGTTATTTCTCCTTTCTTCAATGGGGATAACGGGGTTCCTGGCTTTTTTTATTCCGTATCTGTCTTTAATGTACCGGATGTTCCAAAGAGAATCGGTCGGTATAAACGGCTATTTTCTGGGTTCTCTGTTGTTTTTGTTCTTTTTTCACCTGTTTTTTGAAGGATATATAGTGTCTTCGGGGGCTTATTTATGTTTTTTCCTGTGGTTGCTGTTGTCGGAGTGTAATAAAGTAATTAATGTAAAATAGTTTTTTGATATGATACAAATCATACCTTCGGAGTTGAAACGTTTATATAAAGTATTACCTCGTTTATACAGGTTGCATTTATGGAAAGTCGGTATTTCTGTTTTTGTCATGGCTGTTTTGGATTTGGTGGGGACCGGTATTTTATTGCCTGTTTTATTACTGGTGCTTAATGAAAATATCATCCTTGAAAATCGGTATATGGCCGTGTTCTACAATTGGATGGGATTTGACAGCATCCGGTCGTTTGTGTTTTTTATCTGTATGGCAGTATTGCTTTTTTCAATTATACGTGTTTGTCTGTTTGCCTGGTTACAGTATAAGCAAAATAAACGGTTATTTGCTATTTCCAGTTATTTGTCCTTGCAGCTTTATAAGTATTATTATTCCAAAGGGTATTTATTTATCAAGCAGAATAACAGTCATAAATTGATTAATCAGATTAATAGTGTAGCCGGTAATTTAATACAAGGTTATTTTGTGCCGTATACCCAATTGCTTTGTGAGATTTTTGTTACTACTTCCATTCTGATTGGATTGATACTTTTTAATGTATATGTTTTTTTATTGGTTCTTTTGACATTTGTACCTATAACATGGACCTATTATCGTTTTTCGCGTTCTAAAATAAAGGAATACGGGGAACAGTTATATCTGTTGAATCCTCAGAGGGGTAAATTATTGCAACAGACATTCATCGGGTTTACAGATATGGAAATGAATAGTACTTTCTCAAACAGTTTTTCGCTTTTTTCTATTCTGTTGAATAAGCAAAACAGTTTAACCGTCCGTAATTTTATTTTGAATAATTCACTGCAAAAAGTACTGGAAGTGGCTATTGTCTCTTCGGTGGTGGTTCTGATTGTTGCAACACAGTTGTTAACATTGCCTGCTATAGGACTGATAGTCGGTGTATTCGCCATCGCTGTTTACCGGGTGTTACCGGGCATTATAAAAACGACGGGATATATTTTTCAAATGAGGGGTAATTCGTTTGCCTTGGACATTTTGTCCGATCTTGAATCCGGACATGTAACCCAGGTTGTAACGGAACAGGTTCCGATTGAGTTCAGCCATTCGATAACAATCCGGGATATTTGTTTTTCTTATGATGGCAAAGTTCCCGTATTCGCTCATTATTCTCTGGAAATACATAAAGGTGATTTTGTCGGTTTCCGGGGAGAATCCGGTTCGGGTAAATCCACATTGTTTCATTTGATACTGGGTTTTTTGCAACCGGATTCCGGAGGAATTTATGTGGATGATGTTCTTTTGTCAGCCGATAAACTGGTCTCCTGGCGGAGCCGCATCGGCTATGTGTCGCAGCAATTGTTTATGGTGGAAGGTACGTTACTCGATAATATTGTAATGGGGTATAATAGTGAACACCCGGATATGGAGCGGATCGACTGGGTTCTCCGTCTGGCTTCGCTGAATCATTTTGTCGGTTCTCTGCCCAAAGGTGTTTATACGCCGGTGGGTGAAGGCGGAAGCCTGTTGTCAGGAGGTCAGCGCCAACGGTTGGGGATTGCCCGGGCTTTATACAAGGAAGCAGAGATTCTGATGTTCGACGAAGCGACTTCTTCTCTGGACGAGACAACGGAACATGCGATCAACGACTCTATCATCCGGCTTTCTGAGGAATGTCCGGGATTGACGTTACTGGTTATTTCCCATCGTCCGGAATCGTTATCTGTTTGTCGCCGGATCGTGGATATATGTAATATACAATAACAATGTATATCAACTTAGTATGCGATCCCGGGACAAGCCCGGGATGACAGGATAGTGACTTCCGACACCTTCTTGCTAAAGGGAAAGGATTATGCCAGCAATTTCAGCAAATACCCTCCCGTTGCACAGAGAATCAGTGCCGTACCCATTATTTTTTCGGGTGCAGGGAAGGTTTCCCTGATATTGAGAGTATCGCCCCGATCGCTACCAGCGCCACTTCCGTATTCTGATGGCGGACAGCCAGGATGGCCAGTATCGTCAACCACAGGTTGACCGGGTTTATGTTTCCCTTTGCCCCGAAAAATCAATCGGGCGATCGTAGTCAGGAAACCGAGGATAGCTTCAAGATATTTCATAGGAATAATTTTTAATGTGCCAATGTGCTAATATGCCAATGAGCGGTTATTTATTTCATATAATTACAGATCGTAATCAGCAATTGCCGGTATGCTTCGCGGTTGTCGCCGTTCTGTTCGCTGATGTAGCGGCTGTAGGCGATTTCCTTGGCATACGCTTCCGGATAGTTACTGACAGCAGCTGCCGTCGGATAGACTGTGCGGATCAACCGGGCAAAATCGAAAAAACTTTGCTGATCCGATTCATAGATCCTGAATTGCAGGTGAGAGAGTCCTCCGTCCTCTATCCGGAGGGTTTTTGCTCCTTTCCAGTAGAGGGTAGGTTGTCCGTATCCGGTAAGGCCGAAGTAATTGTGGAACGTCCGGCAAAGAACGCTTTCACCCCAGCCGCTTTCGATGGCCGCCTGTGCCAGTATGATATCCGGATTCAGCTTGAAATGTTCCCCGGCCGCCTGGGCAGCCGGAAGGAACTGTTTGAAGAATACTTGCTTATCCATGCCTATTCGATTTCAGGACGGTCTTCGGAGCCGCTGCCGCCATTGTTGTTGGCATCGGGATCGGTGATCGGTTTCAGTTCTTCAAACTTAGCATTTTTCTTGATATCGGCCAGCATAGTGCCCGATACGTATACGATGCGTGCATCGTTAAAGAGAGAGGTATCGAAATCCTTCTTTGAGGCGGCCCCTTTGCTTCCCGCTACCATGCGGAAGTTGCCGAGGCGGCCCATACAGATGATATCGCCTTCTTCGAGGCGTTCCTGCATGACCGAAAGCAAGCCTTCGATCACCAGCATGACATCACCGATAAATGCGGTGCTTCGCATGGCGATCATGCTACATAACTTTTCGAAACTGACTTTCTTCAATGCCCGGACCTGTGCATAATACAGCTCGGAGCCTGCGGCAGCGTCTTTACGCATGTCGGGACGTTTTACGAGGTGATAATTTAAAGCCATGGGAAATAATTTTTTAATTTGACAATGTGCCAATATGCCAATGGAAATGCTCCGAAAGCTATTGACGGTTAACTGGTTGGTTATCGATAACAGTTCAAAGGTACGACGGTGGGAGAGTGTCGTTTCCGGTTAACTCCGGTTGTGTACGGTTATGTATGGATAAAGGCTGATATGTCTGGCTATAAAGTGATTTTAGTTGGAATATATAGAGGTAAACGCTTGTTTTTCTGTTGTTTATTTTGTAAATTTAAAGCATAAACCAATTAGAAACAGTAGGATATGAATAAGGAAACGGAACAACCGGAAGTACATGTAAAAGTACGCAGTTACGGACTAACAGAGTTGGGTTTGTTATATAACCCGTCCTTGCAGCCCGATTCGGCAGCGAAAGCCATCAAGCGTTGGATTGCCTTCAACAAAGACCTGACAACCGCCTTGCAGCAATCCGGCTGGCGCAAAGGTCAGCGCAAGTTTACACCTTTGCAGACGCAACAGATATTCAGGTTTCTGGGAGAACCTTGAGAATTGAAAATTAGGAATTGAAAATTGAAAATTAGACAGTACGTACGGTATAATTATTTATCTTTGTGTGATAGTTGCCGATAATGACAAGTAATAAGTAGGAAATAGTAAAACAGAAGAAAGATATGGCAAAGAAAATACCTTACGGATTGACGGATTATCTTCGTATTGTTACAGAAGATTATTATTATGTGGATAAGACACGATATATTGAGGATTTGGAAAAGACGGCAGCTTTTCTGTTTCTGATCCGTCCGCGTCGTTTCGGAAAGTCTTTGTTCCTGAATATGCTTTACTGTTATTATGATGTGAGATATGCAGATAAATTTGACGAGTTATTCGGTAATCAATATATCGGCAAACATCCAACTTCAGAACAAGGTAAGTATCTGGTACTTTATTTCAATTTCAGTGCCGTTCGTGGAACGGGAGAGGCGTTGGAGGAAAACTTCAACATGTATGCTAAAATACAGATGGAGGCGTTCGCCGACCAGTATGCATCTTATTTTGAACCCGGCTTCTCACAGGGCATACGGGAATTGAAGTCGGCAGCCAGCCAATTGAATTATATAGGAAAACGTGCCGGTATGTTAGGCTTGTCTATCTACCTGTTGATCGACGAATATGATAATTTTACAAATACGATATTATCCAGTGAGGGTAATAATGTGTATCGTGCCCTGACACATGACTCCGGTTTTTACCGTGGATTTTTCAATATTGTCAAAGCAATTACAACCGGTCCGGAAGCTCCTGTAAAACGAATGTTCATTACCGGTGTGTCGCCTGTAACCCTGGATGATGTGACAAGTGGATTTAATATCGGGACGAATATCACGACGGATGAACAATTTAATTCAATGGTTGGATTCAGTGAATCTGAATTGCAAGAGATGTTATCCTATTATGAATCAGAAGGAATGCTGGTTAACTCAAAAGAAGAACTTGTCAGGTTGATGAAGCCTTGGTATGACAATTATTGTTTTGCCTGGGAATGCATAGGACAGACCATGTATAACTCTGATATGGTACTTTATTTTCTGAATAATTATTTATTGAAAAAACGTGCCCCTTCCGATATGTTGGACCGTAATATCCGTACCGATTACAGCAAATTGCGTCATTTTATCCGTATCGATAAGATGCAGGAAGAGGGACGTTCGGTCATAACCCGCCTGATCGATACAGGCGAAGTGAACGGGAATGTGATAAAAGATAGTTTTCCCGCTGAAAACCTGGCTGATCCGGGAAATTTTGTTTCTTTGCTGTATTATTTCGGTTTGTTGACTTATGACCGGATAGAATATGGGGAGACGATAATGAAAGTTCCGAATCTGGCTGTTCGCGAACAGATTTACGGTTACCTGGTGGAAGCGATGAAAGAACGCGATTCGATTGTTTTCCCGTTTATGGAATTGTCCGACCGTATGCGCCGCATGGCTTATTTTGGAGAATGGGAAGCTGCGTTGGGCTTTTTTGCTGATCAGGTGGATAAGAAAGCTGTCCTTCGTGATGCGATCTATCAGGAATCGACTATCAAAACACTTATGTTAGCCTATATGGGTTTAACGGATTATTTTATCATCTGGCCCGAATTTGAAGCAGGGCGTGGTTTTTCAGACCTTTACCTGATGCCCAATCTGGCCAATTATCCGGACATGCAATATTCTTATCTAATAGAGTTGAAGTTTCTGAAACGGGATGATACGACAACTAAAGCTGAATCGTTGATGCAGGAAGCAGAAACACAATTACATAAATATGCATCCGATGAAAAGGTAAAGAGCAGTACAGGTAACACCCGTCTGCGTCTCCTTGCCGCAGTCTACAGAGGCTGGCAACCGGTAGCAATGCAGGAATTTGAGTGATGTTGATACATTCTCTATTCTAGTCCGAGGGTCAGAGAATTACAATCGTATTTAGAATACATGATGTTTTTGCTGAGAATTACAATCGTATTTAGAAATAATTGATCTATCTGTTTATTGACTGGTTGTAACTGGCTCCCCTCTAGAGAGGGGGGAGGGGGTGTGTTAAAGCCAGTCAATAAAACAAGCCTTGTAACAGGTTTATTTGCCGTCTGCTTCAGCTGACGGATTAGTAAATGGTCTATCTCATTGGACTTTAGTCCCATCTCTTACAGGTTTCTATCTAGGAGAAATGTGGCTGAAGCCAAAAGAGAGAAACAACTTGTAAACCGTCAGCTGAAGCAAACGGCAAATGAACCTGTAATAGTCAAGTGACTCTGATTATGGTGGTTGTATGGCGGAGATATGACACACCCCCTTCCTCCTCTCCAGAGGGGAGCCAGGTACAACCAGTTGCTATAAACAAACACTCATATCTGCCAAATCTTGAACCAAACCTTACCTCTGATTATATCAACGGGACAATCTATCTCTTTTTGATCTTGAATAATTAGTATTAAAAACTTACATAAATCATGCGAAAAAGAATTTTAGAAGGAATTGCCGGTATTGGTTTACTGGCTGTTCTTCCGGCTTGTAGTACTCAAAAACAAACGACTATTCCGGAAGATGTGTATGCTGTGGCACGTACCGTACAAACCGGAACGGTGCAGGAAACGGGAGCTGACAAGCAACAGGGGCAAATATCCCGGAATGTGGAAATTCCCCAGTTACAGGTCGATGCCCAGTCAGTTTATAACCGGATGATTAATTACATCGTTCCGGAAGAAGAATTGGCTCCGGTGTTATTGAAGGAACAACTGGCTGTTTACATTGATTTTCCGGCCGGTGGTATTCAGGTGAACCTTAAATACGGAAATAATTCTGCCGAACTGGCAAAGCTGGAAGGACATTTGAAAACCTTGTTGCAATCTGCTGGCGGGTATGTAAAAAACATTCGTATTACCGGTTACGCCTCTCCCGACGGGAACACGAAGGATAATGAACGTCTGGCAGGCAACCGTGCCGTTCAGTTTAAAAACTATCTGCAAAAACAATTCAAACTGCCTGCCACCTGCCAGGTTTCCGTCGATTGGGTGGGAGAAGACTGGGACGGTTTGAAACGTTTAATCTCCGGGGCAGATAAAAAATACGGTAGCCGTGTACTGGCTATTTTCCAACTGACTGACGATCCGGATAGCCGTCGCAAACAGATAAAAGCCATAGATAACGGTGCCGTTTATAAAGATATCGAAAAGAGTTTTTTCAGCCGTTTACGCCGGATGGAACTGACTGTCGAAACAGAAGTGCAACAACCTGTCTTTACTGATTCTCAATTGCTCGAAGCAGTATATACCCATCCGGAAAAAATCTCATTACCAGATTTTATCCGTTTGGCCTCTTTCTATCGTCCGGGTACCGAACAATACCGTGAAGTATATGAGATAGCCGCCTATACCTATCCCTCCTGTGCAGTCGCCCTGCTGAATGCCGCTGCCGCTTCGTTGGCATTGGGCGATAAGGAATCGGCCCGCCACTTTTTCCAACAGGTAGGCGATGATCCGCGCGCTTATAATAATCAGGGAGTTTTGTTGCTGATAGAAGGGGATAAAGATGGAGCCGCTTCCTATTTCCGTAAGTCTCTTCCTCAGAATCCGAGATTAGCTCGTGAAAATCTGAGAATGATAAATGAATAGTTTTTGGATCAGCTAAATAAATTTGAATATGAAAAAGAAAATACGCTGCAATTTTGTCGATTTCTGGCCGGACTTTGATTATAGGTTTACCTTATGGTTCTTATCGGATGAATATGAGTTTCTGATAGATAAAGAACATCCGGATTATTTATTCTATTCCTGTTTTGGAAATGAACATTTGTTTTATGAAGACTGTATCCGGATTTTTTGGAGTGACGAAAACATCATGCCCGATCTTAATTTATGCGATTATGCCCTAAGTTTGAGTAATCTTCAATGTGATGACAGAACTTTTCGGAAATATAGCGGATTTCTGTATAGAAAGGATTCTCACCTGGTTTTACCGGTTTTAAAAGAAGAAGCGTTGCTAAACCGTAAATTCTGCAATTTTGTTTATTCCAACAATACTTGTGCCGCCCCTTATCGGGAGTTGTTCTTTAATGCTTTATCCGGTTATAAACGAATCGATTCAGGTGGTGCTTTTTTGAATAATATGGGTAAAAGGGTTGGTGATAAGCGACAGTTCCTGCGTGATTATAAATTCACTTTAGCGATCGAGAATTCGAGTTTGCCGGGATATGCGACTGAAAAAATCCTGGAACCGTTCATGGCCCAGTCGTTACCGCTATATTGGGGTAGCCCCACTGTCAGTTCGGATTACCATCCGAACTCGTTTGTTAATCTGATGAATTATTCTTCTATGGAAGAAGCTGTTGAGGAGATTATCCGCCTGGATAAAGACGATGCTGCTTATCTGGAAAAAGTGATGACGCCCTTCTGGCCTTACGGGGCTAATTTTGAGGAGTTTTGGGATAGTGAAATAAAAAAAATAACGGATTTTTTCAGGCATATTTTTGAACAACCTCTGGATAAAGCCGGTCGCCGGGTACGCTATGGCTGTAACAAATTTACTATTATGAGACGAAGGAGATATGATGCTCCGACATTCCTTGAATTGTCAAAATCTATGACCAAAAAGCTACTGGGAAAAAAATAAGGGTGTTTTGAAATGTTAAGACCAGTCTTTCGATTTCAAAATAAGGGACTTTTACAGTTAAAGGTCATGACCTTTTTTTAGGAAATAAGCAACTCATTCCCGGCCTAATACATACAACAATGGATAAAAAAAATTATGTAGGCTTGCGGGAGGAGATCCGTTATCTTTTCCGACTTTTAAAGTGAATATTCAACGACAACCGGATCCGGTACGGACGGTTATGGAGACAGCTGTTTTTTTACGCGAATCGGGTGATATCGACAGTGAACAATGGCATCAATTTTCCCATCGTTTCTTTACGGAATATCGCGATACGATTATACAGTATTACGGTTATGAAAGCCAGCTGTATTATACGCCACCCAGGGAACTGGTTTACCCACGCTTCTTTGTTGCAGTCATGTCGGTTTTATTGGAGCTGGGAATCATCAGAGCTAAAAAAGGGCAATTGGTTAAAACGCTTTGCGGTATGTTTCGTTTAGACCAGGAACTTTCCACCATCCGCCGATGGTTTTATGAGATGCCTCCTGAATATGAAGAGGTTTTAACAAAGTTTAAAGATTCGTTTCACACACTAAAAACCAAGAAATAAATTATTAATCAGCTGGGAATGAGTTTGCTTTCTTCTCGTTTTCCCGGTTTTTAGTGTACTCCGCCCAGCGGTATACCGGGTGTATATTTACATCATAGGGTAAGCGGGCAGGAGTGTCCTGAATGATTTTTTGATCGCACGTTTCTTTGTATTAGTTATAATAATATTCATTCTATATTAAAGAGGCCGTACGAACCGTTGTCAAGGTAATGTCTTATAACCATCTTCTACCGTTTGATAATCAAAATTCGTAATCTGTCACAAAAGCGCGCTTTTACCTGTCACGTTTGAATTAGTAACTAAAAAGGTTGTAAAAATGAAAAAACGTAAGGAAAACATGACTCCGGATTACCGGAAGTCGGGCTACCTGAAAGTGGGTAGAAGTGTGTTGCGCGCATTTTTTATGGGAGAACGGGATCTTCATGAGTTGGCTTGTGTTTTACTCTGTGTCGAAACCTTTGCCTATTTCAGCGAAGGACAGGTTTGTTTGAACGACCAGGTTTATTTCTGTCATCCGGGAGAGTGGATCACTTCGTACACGGAGATCGAGGAACTGACCGGTATCGATCGCCGCCAGGTAAAGAAATGTCTGGTGAAGCTGGAAAAGCAACATTTCGTACTGGTGTCGAATGTCGGTTTTTACAAACGGATCGCGTTGGTCAATTATGAACAATCCGTACAGGTGCAACATGGGGAACCGGCGGCAAATAAAACGAACGAAACCGACCGGAATAATTCCGGTGGCAGTATCTGGGACGAAGCGATGAATTTTTATAATCCGGGTAATAATCAGAAAGGAGCGGTGAATTGATGAACACACAAAAGAACATACAGTCTCAGCCGAACACGAACCTCCGGCTGGAACAAGCCGTGATAGCCGGCCTGTTGATAAGTCCGGAAGCAATATTCGATGTGGCGGACCGGTTACAGCCGGATATGTTCAGCGACAACCGGACTGGTTTTGTTTATCGCGCGGTTCTTTCGCTGATGGCCTCCGGAATAGCTGTCGATATGCTGACCGTAGAGAATGAGATGCGACGGCTGGATAATAGCTTGTATATGCAGTTGAACGGATTGTCGTTCTTGTCGGACATGTTGCTGGACGTACGCACCGATGCCCATATCCGTATCCATGCCGACGAGCTGGTTTGTTGTTATACCTTGCGCCAATTGGTGAATGAGTTGAAGAAAAAAGAGACGGAGGCGCAGTTGCCCTCCGCCGATGTTATTGGATTATTGACGGGGATAGAGGATCTGGCCGGTTCCTTGCGCGATGGCATGGCACATGTTTCGTCGATGGAGAATGCCGGTGCGGTAGCCGCCCGTGTGTTGGATGAATCGTATCGTGAACAGGCTTTGCGTGAATCCGGGGAAATCAGCCGTGTCTTTTTCGGTTTGCACGACCTGGATGCGATGACGGGAGGACTTTACAAAGAGGAATTGACGGTTATTGCCGGACGTCCCTCCATGGGAAAATCGGCAGTGGCTTTGTGGATGGCACTCCATCAGGCGCGGCAAGGTATGGCAGTCGCCTATTTCAGTGTGGAGATGAGTAAAGAGCAAAATGTGATGCGACTGCTTTCGATGATCAGCGGAGTCAATGCGGATAGCTTGCGTTTTAAAGGTACTTCAGTTTCTGATCGTGCCCGGTTGGAAGAAGCAAAGAAGGAACTGGAGCGGTTACCGCTCACGCTGGAATATTGCGGATCGGACACGATCGAAGATATGCGTGCCAAAGCCCAGTCTTTGCATAAAAAAGGCTGGTTGGGAGTTTTATATATCGATTATCTGAATCTGATCAATATCATTGTCTCAAAAAATGATTTACAGGAGACGACAGATCTTGCCCTGGGCACTATCGCCCGTAAGGCGAAACTGATGGCAGAAGAGATGAAAATCCCGGTGGTTTTGCTGGCCCAGCTAAACCGTGATGTCGATCGCCGCCAGGGGAGTCATTTTCCGATGCTGAGCGATTTGCGTAATTCCGGTGCGATAGAACAGGTGGCGGATGGGGTCATATTCGTTTATCGTGCCGAGAAGTACAATATTTTTTATGATCCGAAGACAAAGGAAGATTTGCGGGGAGTGGGCATGTTGCTGGTTGCTAAAAACCGTAACGGGGCAACAGGTATAGCTAAATTCCGCTACAATCCGGCAATGACTTGCCTGACGGATTATGATCCGAGAGTGATATAATGAAAATGATAATTGAAAAGCATTTAAAATAATGGAAAATGTTAACAAATATAAACGTGAGAGGTGGCTCTCTAAATTTAAAGAAGTTATTAAAAATGGTTATCCCTGGGATTAGTAAGTTGTTTGTAATCTATCGCCTGTATATCAAAAATAGGAAAAGATTACCTCGAAAGTTTATTATCGATTCGGACCGGAAACTGGTGTATTTGAATAATCCTAAAGTGGCTTGTTCTTCGATTAAAATCTCAATGTTCGGAGAACAGCCGGATATCCATGTTTTTGCGGGAGTTTATACAGAGGTAGAGTTGGATCAGGAGACCGGCCGGTATTATAAATTCACGTTTGTGCGAAATCCTTTCAAACGTTTGGTTTCTTGTTTTGAGGATAAATGCATACAGCATCCAGATGATATCTGCTGGGATAGTTATTTGTTTAGTAGTTTGTTGCGCGTACAGGATTTTAGTCAATTTGTACGTAGGGTTTTTTTACTTCCCGGTTGTTTGGACGAACCTCATTTTGCAGGGCAGTACCGATTGATTTATGACAAAGGTGATAAATGCCAGGTCGATTTTGTCGGTAAGGTTGAAAATATAAAAGAGGAATATGAACCGATCCGTGAACGATTTAATCTTCTTCCGTTATCTCATACGAACCGGGCTGCTTCGCTGACCGGAAAATATTGGATGGATTATTACACTCCGTTTACGGCATGGCTCGTCTACCGGAAATACAAAAAAGATTTCATCGCTTTCGGATATGAAGATGAATACACGAAGCTAAAGGAATATTTGAAAGGCAAGAAATGAAATCATAGAAATAATGTGCCAATTTAGAAATAATTGAACTATCTGTTTATTGACTGGTTGTAACTGGCTCCCCTCTTGAGAGGGGGTAGGGGGTGTGTTAAAGCCAGTCAATAAAACAAGCCTTGTTACAAGTTTATTTGCCGTCTGCTTCAGCTGACGGATTAGTAAAGGATCTATCTCATTGGACTTTAGTCCCATTTCTTACAGGTTTCTATCTAGGAGAAATGTGGCTGAAGCCAAAAGAGAGAAACAACTTGTAAACCGTCAGCTGAAGCAGACGGCAAATGAACCTGTAATAGTCAAGTGACTCTGATTATGGTGGTTGTATAGGCGGGAATATGACACACCCCCTTCCCCCTCTCCAGAGGGGAGCCAGTTACAACCAGTTGCTATAAACAAACACTCATTTCTGATAAATTATGAACCGGAAAGATCGAATCAAGCAAGTGGCTCGTTTGGAGGAGGTAGTTGAACGCTATCTGCCTCTGAAACGGAGTGGAAGTTCGGCAAAGACTTTGGTAGGGCTTTGCCCGTTTCATGCCGACCGGCATCCGTCGTTGTGTGTAAATGTAAAAGAACAATACTATAAATGTTTTGCTTGTGGCGAGGGAGGCGACCTGTTCAAATTCGTACAGCGGATAGAAGGTTGCGATTTCCGTACGGCATTGAAGAAGCTGGCGGGGTGGTACGGTTTGCCGGATACCGGAGAGAATTACCAACCGGTCAAATATCCTCCGGTACGACCGAAGCGACAGCCGGTACCGGTAGAACCGGTCAGCCAACTCTGTATAAACAGCCTGCTCCGTAGCCACCGGATGATATTCGATTTGCTGGAAACCTATATTCCGGAAACGGATATTCTCCGCGAAACATATAAAACGTTTGAAGTTGGAATTGCTCCGGCTGCTCTGCCCGCCTCTTATGCGGATTTATGTGGCCGTATTATCTTTCCGGTACGGAATGAAAAGGGAGAACTAATTGCTTTTGCCGGACGATACCAAGGAGAAACGGAAGGGACGGATATCCGTAAATACGTCAATTCGCCGGATAGTCCGGTTTACCATAAAAGCGAAATTTTATATGGCTTATATCAAGCCCTGGAGGCAATCCGTGAACATCATTTTGTTTATATCACCGAAGGATACAAAGATGTGCTGGCCATGCATGCCGCCGGGTTCCGGAATACGGTGGCCTTATGCGGAACGGCATTAACCGAACAACATATAACGTTACTCTGCCGGTATACCCGGTACGCCATAATTATGCTCGACGGCGATGAAGCCGGGCAAACGAACGGGATACGATCGGCACGCTTATTGGTTGAAAAAGGCTTTTCGGTCGGACGGATCGTTCTTGAACCGGAGCATGATCCGGATTCCCTACTTGGTATGATGGGACGTGAAGATTTTACCGGATATATAAAAAGATTAACCCGTTTCAGTCGGTTGGAAGTTTATGAAACCGACCTGCTTCGGCAGATAAAAAAAATATTGGAAGATTTACACCTGGCTTTGACGGTAACGGAACGGAAAGACTTATTTACCGGAATGATCCCCTTGCATAAACGCCTGGAGAAAGTTACGCAGCTACTGGCGCATTCTCCGGTATTGAAGGCGGAATGGTTATTGGATTAGTCGTTGAAAATAAATTCAAAACTTTTTTTAAAATAGAATATATGATTGTTGACCGAGAACGCAAAGTAATATACTTGCACAATCCGAAATGTGGCGGAACATTTTTAAGGAATATTTATATCGAGAAGTATGGAAAAACAGAAGCTACGAAATGGTGGAAACTTTTTTCAAAAGAATATGGAACAGATTTGGGGCATATAACGTATGATGATTTGCCACGTTTTATACCGGAATGGCAGGATTACAGGCTTGTTACGATGATCCGGAATCCTTATAATCGTTTTTATTCCGGAATAAAAGAGTTGAAAAAACAACTGGCTCCTTTTAACTTTTGTTCCATAAAAAACTTCAGATATTTTTATGAAAAGGAATGGTTAAGTTTGAACAAATACCAAAAAATATACGAATTATTGCGAAGTATATGTCCTGGGACATATACCGGTCTTCTGGTGAAGCTGAATCTCGCTTCACCAGAAGATGCATGTAAATATATTTCTTCATTAAAGCGTAGTAAGCAGGATGTTTTTTTGAGAAATAAAAGAATTCCCTGGATAGCTCCCCAAAGTAACTATATGGCTGACAAAGTAGAAATATTACGGTATGAATCGGAAAGCGATTGGGAAAAGTTGCTGGAAACTTTCGGTTTGTCTGCGTATAAAGATCGTTTGGCAATAGCAAAGGACTATGCGATACCGGACGATATTCGGAAGAAGATTGAAAAGCTATATCAGGAAGACCGGGAGTTGTTTCTGATGTATAGCGATTCTATAAAAACAAATTAAATATCCAAGATTCAAATGAATGTCGTACATGTTATTAATTCTATGAGTTCAACTTATGGAGGATCGGCTCGTGCAACCTTATTGACGGTTAGAGGGCTAAATGAACAAGGCGTAAAAGCGCAGGTGTTAACCAAGCAACTATTAAAGGGCGAAATACCGTTGTCTAATGAATCATTCATTCATTTTTTGCCTTTACCTCGTTTTTATTATGAACGGTGGGGATATGCGAAAGCCTTTCCACAGGCGCTGAAGTCAATCCACTCTGTGGATGCCTACCATGTGCAAGGACTTTGGCAATATCCAGGATATATTACTGCTAATCTGGCACGAAAAGAAGGAGTCCCTTATCTTATTACCTTGCATGGTTCTTTATATCCGGAGGCTTTAGCGCATTCTTCTTTGATAAAGAAAACGGCTTTGTCTCTGTTTCAATGTAAAATGTTACAGGATGCAGCCTGTATTCATACTACATGTACAGAGGAAATGGAGCATTACCGTTCATTAGGATTTACAAACCCTGTGGCTTTATTACCATATCCGATGGAGTGTAGTGAGAAAGCAGAACCTTCGTTGCCTGTTGGCGTGAAGCGTTTCGGATATTTGGGACGTATCCATTCTCGTAAGAGAGTAGAAAGGCTGTTTGAAATCTGGTATCGTCTAAATGAACCGGGGGAATTATTGGTTATGGGAGACGGCGAACCGGATTATATGCAGTTTCTTAAAAATGAAGTGAAGCGGTTAGGGTTGCAACAAGTTCGTTTTACCGGATTTGTAACCGGTGAAAAAAAGAACCGTTTACTGGCATCACTGACCTGTCTGGTTGTTCCCAGTGATTTTGAAAACTGCGGCCTAATTACTCCCGAGGCCTTATTACAGGAAGTGCCGGTTATAGCGACGACGGGTTCCCCTTGGCAGGAGTTGGAGACTCATCGTTGTGGCTATTGGGTGAATAATGATGTGGATACATTAACAGAAGCCGTGAGCAAAATTTTGAATTCGGATCATACAACTCTTCAGGAAATGGGGAAAAGAGGAAGGCAGTTGGTACTTGATAAATATGCCGTAGGGAGGGTTTCCGAGCAAATGGTACAACTATACGACTGGGTAACCGGGAAAATAGATAAACCTGATTTTATATATTATTGATGATGAAAAGGTAATTATATACTACTAAAAAATATTTTGAGCCATGGAATGAAAAATTCTTTGAGTTGATAGGACGGAGAATGGATTGGTAAAAAACGAATATAAAATGAATATAAAAGTTTCAGTAATAATTCCCATATATAACAGAGCTTACTGTTTGGCCCGTTGCCTGGACTCTGTTTTGTCCCAGACTTTTACGGATTGGGAATGTATTTTGATCGATGATGGTTCTACCGACGGGAGTTTATCGGTATGCCGCCATTATGCGGAGACAGACTCCCGTTTCAGGGTATATAATCAATCGAACAGTGGCGCTTCCGTTGCCCGTAACCGGGGATTGGAATTGGCATGGGGACAATACATTGCATTTATCGACAGCGACGATTGGGGGGAGAGTACTTATTTGCAACTATTATATGATGCTGCCGGCGAAGATACAATGTCGTTTTGCGGACAGGATGAATTTGATTGCCAGGGAATGCGAAGCAAGGAGATGCCGGTAAAAAGTGACGAGTCGTTTTCGTTGGATAATAGTGGAGCGGACTTGATTGCTTATTATTTTTTTGATTCGAAGCTCTTGTTCGGACCTGTGAATAAACTGTATGCACGAAAGATCATCGGGGATTATCACATTCGTTTCCCTGTCGGTATCGATTGGGGAGAGGATACGATTTTTAATTATACGTATTATAGTCATGTCAGTAAGCTGAAAGGTGTACCTTTTACTCTATATCATGTTATGAAACAACAGATTTCATTGACAACAGAGGCGAAATATGATTATTTCCTTTCTGATTCGAGACAAAAAAGATGGGATGGTTTCTCTGATTTTCTACAAAAGAAAGGTCTTAATCATCCCAGGCTGATGCAGGTTGCGGATAATTATTATATCTACCTCTTTTGTGAATCGACCGCCGGTTCGATTTTTGTACACGACCGATTGTCATGGATAGAGCGTTATAAACGGATGAGAGGGTTAGTCATGAATGCCGACCGAAGTAAATTCAAGAAGTATATCATTCGGCCGGGTGCATTGGCCTATAAGTCTGTTGCTGTGTATTTCAGACTTCCGGTTCTCCTTTTCTTGTTTTATGAAATTAAATATCTCTTTTTGAAAATCAAATAATCTATTAATAAATATTGAAGGATATGAATAAGAATGATTTGGCTAGAGAAATAGCGAGCCGCATGCCGGTAACGGTTACTATGGCTTCGAAATTACTGGATACCCTGTGTGTCGTAGTTGGAGAATCGATTCGGAAGGATGAGTCAGTCTTGATACAAAATTTCGGGCATTTCCAACCCTGGCAACAAAATGAACGTTTCGGACGCAATCCGCGTACGGGGGTAGAATGTCCGATTCACAAGCGGGTCAGCGTGAAATTTAAACCGGGGAAAAGATTACTGGAACTATTGAATGAGAGACATGAAGATAAAGACATATGTGATTAATTTGAAGCGATCCGCAGACCGCCGGGAGTATATCTTGAAAGAGACTGCCCGGTATGCCTGTATGGATGTCGAACTGGTGGAAGCGGTAGACGGATACCGGCTTTTACCGGAAGAAACGGAACGGAGGTTCGATGTCAAACGATTTACTTATCGTTATAAACGTTATCCGTTTCCGGGTGAGGTCGGGTGTACGCTAAGCCATCAGGAATGTTATCGCCGGTTATTAAATTCGGACGAAGAGGTCGCATTGATATTGGAGGATGATGTTGTTTTTCTTCAACCGGAGCTTGTGGATGCTGTTATGGCTGAATGTTGTGAGCTGCTGAAAAAGAAAAAAGGTGGAGTTTTTATCTATTCTCTTTTGCCTGTGAGTTCTACCAGGGGGAGAGATATGGGAAACGGATATAGCATTTATCGGGCTTGGTTCGGATTGGGAGCTTATGCCTATCTGATACACCGGAATGTTGCGAATAAACTGCTGACAGATATCCCGTCGGTACTGGTTGACGATTATCAGTATATGAATTTGAAGGGAATAAAGGTATATGGACTGTTCCCTCTATTTTCGACAGGCGATAGTATGGGAACGAATATTCAACAAGGCAAGCAGGATATAGAATACGTGACGAATATACCGGTTCGCTACAGATTGCAAAATCTGTTCAGAGGCGGGTGCCGGAAATTATTGCTTTTATTGCATATACTGTCTGTGAGATAACCGATTAATAAAATTAGATGTATGAAAATAATCAATTATTTATTTGCTGTATTGTTTTGTTCTCTTTTATTCTCTTCTTGCGGAAGAGTAAAAGATTTCGCTTACTTGCAAGGAGATGACTTGTTTAAGCGGATGGAGGTCTCCGATTCCGTTGAAATAAAAATAAGGAAAAATGATATTTTGGATATTTCCGTTAGTTGTGCCGAACCTGAGTTATTACAGCCGTTTAACAACCTGTTATGGGGAAATAATTATTCCGGAAATTACGGAGGAGGATATAATAACCGTGGTTATCTGGTAGAACAGGACGGGACCATTAATTTCCCTCTGTTGGGAAAGCTCAAAATACAAGGATTGACCCGGCGCCAACTGATAGAGTTGATTCAGGACAAGCTGAAGAAAGGGGATTATATAAAAGATCCGGTGGTAACAGTTCGTTTTCAAAATTTTAGGATACAAGTGTTGGGCGAAGTGAACCGTCCCGGTTCATATAACATAACTTCTGATCAGGTCACTCTGTTCGAGGCTTTGGCGCTTGCCGGCGATTTGACAATCCATGGGCGTCGTAACCGGGTTGCCGTGGTCAGGGAAACGGATGGTGTACGGACGATTTTGTATCATGACCTGCGTTCGAGAGATGTTTTCAATTCTCCTAATTTTTATTTGCAGCAGAACGACCTGGTCTATGTGGAGCCTAACCGGGTACGAGCGGAAGCAAGTACCCAGAATCAGTTCACCAACGTCGGGACCTGGTTGTCTTTGATTTCGTTTCTGATGTCAACCTGCGTACTTATCTTTAAATAAAATACTTATGAATGATGATAAGCCTTATATAGAAGAATGGCATTTGAAAAGCGAGTTGAATATTCGTAAAGTCTGGGATGTATTGCTTATTAAATGGCATTGGTTTGCATTGTCGGTGTTCATCTGCCTCATGCTGGCTTTTGTTTACATACGTACTGTCCCGGTTGTTTATAAACGGGAAGCAGTTGTTCAGTTAAAAAATACAGCGAAATCGGAGGAAGCCTTCAATGAAAAACAGTTGTTTGAGGATGGCAATAATATCGACGGGGAGATTCTGATTTTTAAATCCCGTTTGTTGATGGGCGAAGTTATACGGCGGTTAGGATTGGATATCAACTATGCTGTGGATGACGGGTTGAAAAGCAGGGATTTATATACCGACTCTCCGGTGGAAATCAGTTTTCCGGATTCTTCTTTTTCCAAACCGGCTATTTTCTCCGTTATCCCTTTGCCGGAAGGCGGCTTTCGGATAAAAGGGCTGGAGGATGATCCGGATGGTGTGATGAAATATACTTTTGGCAAGCCGCAGAATAGCCCGCTGGGTAGGATGATTGTCAGGCGTACTTCTTTTTTCAATGACGAATGGCTGAATGTTCCGATACAGGTAACATGTAGTGATCGTAAATCGCTTATCAGTTTATATCTGGACGGGCTCGAAGTCGAGCGGTCGGCTAAAGATGTCAATTTATTAACGCTCACTTACCAGGATACGGATGCAAAGCGGGGAGAAGATATCCTGAATACGTTGATACAAGCGTATGTGGATGAGTCGATGCAGGATAAGAACATGATTATTCGCAGTACGGCACTTTTTATTGACGAACGTTTGCAGTTGATCAATGAAGAATTGGGCGATGTGGAGAATAATATTGAAAATTACCGGAAGCAGAATCAATCGGCGGATTTGGCTGAAGAAGCTAAAATCTATTTGGGAAACCGGAACAGGCATGATATGGAGATCACCGAATTGACCAACCAGAGGGAATTGGTTGAATTGGTACAGATGTATCTGCATGACCCGTTGAAAAACGAACATTTGCTTCCGGCTAACACTGGTATAACGAGTGTCGGTGTGGAGGGAATGATCGATAAATATAACACGACATTATTGGAACGGAATAAGTTGATGGTGAATGCGGGTGACAATAGTCCTGCCGTAAAAGAGCGAAGCAGCCAACTGGCCTCCTTACGGAATGCTATCGCCCAAAGCCTGAGAAATACGAAAGAGGCGATCGATATGAAGCTGGATTATACCCGTAGAATGCAGATGCTTGAAATCGGGAAGATCAGTAGTATTCCGACTCAGCAGAAATATGTTTTGTCGGTGGAACGTCAACAAAAAATCAAAGAAGAACTGTTTCTTTATCTATTGAACAAACGGGAAGAAAATGCATTGTCGCTGGCTACGGCCGACAGCAATCTGCGTATTGTGGATAGTGCTTATGCGGCCGAAATGGCGGGAGCAAATGCCTTGATTGTTTTATTGGTAGCCTTTCTGGTTGGTTTATTGGTTCCCGGTTTATGCTTCTATATCCGTCAGTTACTCGATGTAAAAGTACGTGGGCGTAGAGATATTGAGGAGAATTTGACCATTCCTTTTCTGGGGGAAATACCTCGTAAATCGAAAAAATCAGGTTTGGTGGTGGTACACGAACAAGGGCGCGACGCTGTTTCGGAGGCGTTCCGTGTCATTCGTTCCAATCTGGACTTTATGCTGAGCAAGAAAGGAGAAGTACAGTCGATCATGTTTACTTCATTTAATCCGGGTTCGGGGAAAACTTTTATTTCAGCCAATTTGTCTGTGGCATTAGCATTGGCCGGTAAGCGGGTTATTTTGTTGGAAATGGATATTCGTAAAGGTTCGGCAAAGAGTGAAGATGGAACTGTGCCGGCAGGGATAACTAATTATTTATCCGGCAAGGTGTCGGGCATCAGGGATATTATCCGGAAAAGTGAATGGCATGATACCCTGGATGTTATTACCTCCGGGCCAGTTCCTCCCAATCCGGCAGAACTATTGCTCAGCAATCGTCTGGACATGCTGATGGAGGAATTAAGAAGGGAATATGACTTTATTCTGATAGATACTGTCCCTTATGGAGTAGTGGCGGATGCACAGGTAATTAACCGGATTGCCGATTTATGCATTTATGTGATCCGTGAAGGACGTTTCGACCGACGGTTATTGCCGGATGTCGAGAAACTTTATACGGATGGCAGATTGTCACATATGGCTGTTGTTCTGAATGAAGTCTGTTATGAGCAGGCAGGCTATTACGGCTATTATGGTTATTATGGCTATGGATACGGAAATAAAAAGGAATAGTGATGAAAATAAAGACTTATATAATAAATATGAAAGAATCCGTCGAACGAAGAGAACGGGTTCTGGAGGAGGTCTCCCGCTATTCTTTCCTGGATATCGAATGGGTGGAGGCTGTGAACGGGAAGCAACTTATGGAGGTACAGATAGGACAGTTATTTGACCGGAAAAGATTTTATTCAAGATATGACCGTGAACCGCTACCTGGAGAAATTGGCTGTACGCTAAGCCATAGGGAGTGCTATCGCAGATTGCTTTGGTCGGATTGCAAATATGCGTTGATCTTGGAAGATGATGTTTTTTTTCAGCATCCCGATGATGTTAATTGGATATTTGGAAATATGGATAAGGTAATGATTTCTGATAAAAGTTGTATTATCACACTGGCTTCCCATCAGCTTTATTTCACGAAAGATATTTCTAAGTTAGGAAGTTATTCTTTTTACCGGTTCATAAAAGCCGTGGGGACTTGTGCCTATTTGGTGAACCGGCATGCTGCTGAAAAATTATTATCGGTCAACAAACCGTTTATTGTTGCCGATGATTTTGAATATATGTTCAGGCATGGGATTTATCTGTTAGGGATATATCCGTATCTGGCATTTGGAGCTTCTTCCGAACAACTGGTTGAGTCGGAAATAATCCAGGATCGCAAATCATCCGGGATACGAAAGACTTCCTTTAAATACAGAATGACCAGATTTTTTGATTACAAATTATATGGTTTATTATGGAGGTTGAAGATCGTGAAATTCAGATTGTAAGTGGGCTATCACATTAATTGAAATGATCGGATGATACGTTTGTTAGCATTATATCTACTTTACTTATTTCAGAAAATCAGATATCTGGGCCGGGTTAATCTGGTCGGGTTCAGCATAATCCTTGCATTCAGGAATTCGTCTATTTCGATAGGTAAAGGGTCCGGACTCTGTAGTACGCCAGTATATAATTTGTTAGGCATGTATCAAAGGACGATACTGGTGGCAAGGCATGGAGGAACTATACATATCGGGGAAAATGTCGGTATATCCGGTTCGACGATTTATGCCATGAAAGAGATACGGATAGGAGATAATACGTTTATAGGAGCCAACTGTAAGATCGTAGATAATGACTTCCATGCATTTGAGCCGGGACTGAATTTTACGACCGATCCTCTTCATCTGAAAATGAAACCGGTTTCTATCGGCGAGAACTGCTTTGTCGGGATGAATTCAATTATTCTAAAGGGAACCGTTATCGGAAAAAACTCAATTGTAGGAGCCGGTAGTGTGGTGTGTGGCAAATTTCCGGAAAACGTGGTGATTGCCGGAAATCCTGCCAGGATAATAAAGTATAGGAGTATTGACAGTAAAGAATAATCAGATGAAAATTTCATTTATAGTGGTAGATATCACAGCCAAAGCCGGGACAGAAAGAACGACAACCTTATTAGCGAATACTATGGTGAGAAAAGGACATGAGGTGCGGATCATTTCCCTATTCCGTCAGAATATATCGCCGGCTTTCTTTCTTGAAAAAGAGGTGGGTATCGTTTATGTAACCAGTGAAGCGTATTCTATTCACAGTAGTCCATTTAAGCGTTTATTGCGGATAATCCGGTCTTTCTTTTCTTTTCGGGAAATGATACGTAAAAATGATTCCAGCCTGTTTATAGGGCAGAACTTTTTAGTTAACCTGTATTTATATTTTTCCGGTTTTTCTAAGAAATCGATTGCCTGCGAACATAACTTATATAATATCTATCCTTTGCCCATCCTTTTTTTTCGGGAATATGTCTATAAATCGTTTTATAAACTGGTGTCTCTCACTGAGAAGGATGCCGATAAATTCAGGCGGAGGCTGAAAAATGTCGAAGTCATACCTAATATGTTGACTTTTACACCAAAAGGGGAAGCTGATCTGACATTAAAAAGAATCCTCTCGATAGGGCGCCTTTCTAACCAGAAGGGATATGACTTATTACTGGAAGCTGTCAAATATATATGGAAAGATTATCCCGACTGGCATCTGGATATTTTCGGGGAGGGAGAGATGCATGCTTTTTTAGCGGAAAAGATAAAGATGTGTAATATGGAAAAATATGTATTCCTGAAAGGGTATACGCAAGATGTAATTTCTGAATATTTGTCTTCTTCCATTTATGTCATGTCTTCCCGTTTTGAAGGGTTTCCAATGAGTCTTTTAGAGGCGACTTCCTGCGGACTACCGGTTGTTTCCTTCGATTGTCCGGAAGGGCCTGCCGATATAATAGGAGAGGATAGAGGAATCCTGGTTCCACCGGAGGATATTTCCGGATTAAAGACGGCTCTTTTAAAGTTGATGGATAGTCTCGATAGGAGAAATGAGTATGGGGAAAATGGGAGATCGTTCGTATTTCAAAACTATAACTCCGAAGCGGTTTATAAAAAATGGGATATGCTATTCCAATCTTTTGTTAATTCTCAGAGTAAATAGAATATAAGTTCATTATTAATTTAATTCACAATTAACATGAAAACAGCATTAGTTTGTGGCGCCGGTGGTTTCATCGGTAGCCATATGGTTAAACGCCTCAAAAATGAGGGGTATTGGGTAAAAGGTGTCGATTTGAAGTATCCGGAATTTTCACCGACGGAAGCCGATGATTTTATGATCGGTGACTTGCGCGACATGGATGTATGTAACCGTGCCGTCGATCGTAAGTTTGACGAAATCTATCAGTTTGCTGCCGATATGGGGGGTGCCGGTTTTGTTTTTACCGGTGAGAATGATGCCGATATTATGCATAATTCGGTAATGTGTAACATTCATATGATGGATGTGGCTTATAAACGAAATGCGGGGAGAATTTTCTATTCGTCTTCTGCCTGTATCTATCCAGAACGTAACCAGATGGATGCTTTGCATCCGACTACTTCGGAGGATTCGGCCTATCCGGCAGGACCGGACAGTGACTACGGTTGGGAGAAACTGTTCAGTGAACGTATGTATATGGCTTACCATCGTAATAAGGGGCTGGATGTGCGTATTGCCCGTTTCCATAATATTTTCGGTCCGGAAGGAACCTGGGAGGGCGGACGTGAGAAGTCGCCGGCTGCTTTTTGTCGTAAGGTGGCTGAAACGCCCGATGGCGGAACGATCGAGATGTGGGGGGACGGAAACCAGACCCGTTCGTTTCTTTATATCGATGAATGCCTGGAAGGTGTGCGCCGCCTGATGAGTCAGGATGCGTTTATGGGACCGGTAAATATCGGATCGGACGAGATGATCAGTATCAACGGCCTGGCCGGAATGGTGATGGAGATTGCGGGCAAGAATTTGGATATAAAACATATTCCCGGTCCGCTGGGTGTTGTCGGCCGTAATTCCGATAACCGTCTGATTAAGGAGAAACTGGGATGGGCGCCTAACTGGCCGTTGTCTAAAGGGATGGCATTGACCTACCGATGGATAAATGAACAAGTACAGGAAAAGAATAAATGAAAATAGTCTGTATCTCACAGGTCTACTGGCCGGACACTGCTTCCGTGGCACAACATTTGGTTGATTTGCTGCAAGCTCTGTCCGACCACGGACATGATGTTACTGTCATTACCAGCCGTCATAATTATGAGCATCCGGAAATAATCTATCCGGCTGTGGAGTACTGTAACGGGGTCCGTATCTGCCGTATTTTTAATACCGGATTTGGCAAAAGGACGAAACTGGGACGCCTGGCGGATTTTCTGAGTTTCAATGTATTGATAATGTGCCGGCTGCTGGCGTTGAGACGGTCTGCATGCGATGTGATGCTCGGTTTGACCAGTCCGCCTTTGTTGTCGTATATCGGAATAAAGATAGCCCGGATGAAGAAAATACGTTTTGTATACTGGACGATGGATTTGCAGCCTGAACTTTCAATGGTTGCCGGTTATATTAAAACTGATGCGACTCCGGCGAAGGTTATGCAGAAGTGCGGAGATTATATATTCAGTCATTCCGATAAGATTATTGTCCTGGATGATTATATGAAACGGCATATTTCCGAACGTTTGCATACTGACGAGATGGGTATCGATGTGATTCCGGTATGGCCGGTGATGACTGCCGTTTATGAAGGCGGGCGGATGGAGAATCCGTTCCGGAGAGAAAACGGTTTTGGGGACAGGATCGTGATTATGTATTCCGGTAATCATTCTGTCATGCATCCGTTGACTACGTTGTTGGAGGCTGCGGTCAGGCTGAAAGAGGACAAGCGTTTTTTATTTGTCCATATCGGAGGCGGAGTCCGTCTGCAAGAAGTATGTGAATACAAAGAAAAATATCGGTTGGATAACATCCTGATTTTGCCTTATCAACCGCGTGAAAAGATTCATTTGTCATTGGGATCGGCAGATATCCAGGTTGTTTCTTTAGGGGAGGGTTGTGTAGGTTTTACGCATCCGAATAAGATATACGGAGCGATGTTCATTGGTAAGCCTGTATTGTATATCGGTCCTGACCGATCCCATATAACGGATATCCTGTGTCATTGTCTCGGAAATATATCCGTCTCCCACGGCGATTCGGATTTGTTGGTGCGGAAAATAGTGGCTTTTGCCGAAATGGATGAATCCGAGCGCAGCCGGGTTGGAATACGGAACCGGAGATATGCGGAAACTTATCTGCATCCGGATATTCTATTGGAGAAAATGATAGGCTCGATAGAGTCTGAGCCATTATAAGTTAATGGAAAGAGTTACTACAGGCTCCATAAACTAGTATAACCTTGGATTTAGTGCAAAAATACCTCATTATTGCCTTGGATTTAGTGCATTTGTGCTTTTATCATCTCTGAACATTTTCCATAAAAGAAACGCAGGTTGTGCAACTAGGATATCCAATTTGTTTATTCTATCTTTGTACAACCTGTTTTATTTATAAACGGGTTGTGTCTTATTGTTGAATTAAAATTTAATAGATAATTATGGATACCCCGAGATACAAAACGATTATCAGTGTATTGAACTCTTCTAATGAAGGTTTCGACGAGTATATAGAAATGAGTAAAAGAATCAGTCTGTTTGTGGAGACAGACGGGGCGAGTGAGGCTAATGGCATGATGGAGGAAAGCTATGTTGCCCAGTATACCGTACTTCAGGACATACTTTATAAACAAGCGCTGGAAAAGAAAAAGAACGAATCGTGTTGATGCGGTTTGTCATGATATAAATATTTAGTTGTGTTATTATGAAAAGCAAATGGTTGTGTCTCTTTTTTAGCTTAGGTCTTGTCGTGCAGGGTGTGTTTGCCCAGGAAAACCCGGTGAAGATGTGGTATGACGAGCCTTCGGACGATTGGATGAAATCGTTGCCGATAGGGAACGGACGGCTGAGCGGTATGGTGTTCGGTGGCGTAGAGAAAGAAAAGGTTGCCTTTAACGAGATTACGCTTTGGTCCGGGCAACGGGATGCGGGGCAGGAGAAGCCTTTTGGAAAAGAGGCTTTGAGAAATATACAGCAACTGTTCCTGGACGGTAAACTGGAGGAAGGGAATGCACAGGCTTCGGAGCAGTTGGTCGGTGTTCCTAATTCTTTTGGAACTCATGTGCCGTTCGGTGATATAGAGCTGGCTTTCGCACAAGGAAACAGAACTGTCGAAAATTATATACGTACGCTTGACCTGGCTAAAGGTGTTGCATCGGTTTCTTATCGGCAGGATGGGGTGACTTATAACCGTGAGTATTTCTGTTCTAATCCGGCTAATGTCCTGGTGATACGGTTGAGTGCTTCGGAGAAGGGAAAACAGAACTTTGAGGTTGGTTTGAATGTATTGAGAAAGTCTGACGTTACGACGGATAAGAATGCCATCAGTTTTTCAGGACAGGTCGATTTTCCTACATTCGGTTCCGGTGGTGTTCATTTTTACGGTGGGATAAAGGTTCTGGCGGAAGGTGGAAGCATCAGGCAGAACAAAAAAAGTTTGTCGGTGGAGAATGCGGATGAAGTAGTGCTCATTGCTGACCTTCGCACCGATTTCGTTCCAGGGGATATGGAAGAAATGACTTCGTCTGCCTTGAACGGTGCTGAAAAGAAAGGATTTGACACGTTGAAACAAGAGCATGAAACAGATTTCGGCCGGTTATTCAACCGCGTTGCTCTTTCGTTGGGAGAAGGGAAGAATGAGATGGCTACCGATGAACGCCTGAATTTGTTGAAGGAAGGCAATGAAGACCCGGACCTGATTGCTTTATTTTTTCAGTATGGGCGTTATCTATTGATTTCTGCATCACGTGAAAACTCTCCGCTGCCTGCTAATCTTCAGGGTATATGGAATGATAATCTGGCGTGCAATATGCAGTGGAGTTGCGATTATCATCTGGATATCAATACGCAGCAGAATTACTGGGCGGCTAATGTCTGTAACCTCAGTGAATGTAATATTCCTTTGTTCGATTATATAGGAGCATTGGCCGAAGCCGGAACAAAGACTGCTAAGACTGTGTATGGTTGCGAAGGCTGGGTGGCTCATACCATGGCGAATGTCTGGGGATTTACTGCTCCGGGTTGGGGGACAGGCTGGGGACTTCATCCGACGGGAGGGGCATGGCTGGCTTCCCATTTATGGGATTATTACCGTTTTACCAACGATGAGGTCTTCTTATTGAGAGCTTATCCTGTATTGAAACAATCGGCTTTGTTTTTCCTCGATTATATGATAGAAGATCCGAATAGCGGTTACCTGGTGACCGGTCCGTCTACCTCTCCGGAGAATGCTTTCCTTTTGGACGGGAAGCAGTTGTCGCTTTCTATGATGCCGACATGCGACAGGGTGATTGTTTATGAGATACTGAATGCTTGCCAGAATGCTTCGGAGTTGTTGCAGGTGGATGAAGAGTTCAGAGGACGTGTGATAGATGCTATCGACAGATTGCCTCCTTTTAAAATAGGAAAATACGGACAGGTTCAGGAGTGGCAGGAGGATTATGAGGAGGCGGTTCCGAATCACCGTCATACCAGCCATCTGCTGGCGTTGTATCCTTATTCGCAAATCAGTTTGGACGGTACACCGGAGTTGGCGAAGGCGGCCGCTGTTTCTATCGACCGGCGCCTGAATGCCGCTGATTGGGAAGATGTGGAGTGGAGCCGGGCGAATATGATTAATTTCTTTGCCCGTTTGAAGGACAGTAAAAAGGCTTATGGAAGTGTGCTGGGGCTTATCAATGAGTTGAGCCGCGAGAATATGCTGACTATCTCTCCGAAAGGTATTGCTGGTGCGCCGACGGATATATTTGTCTTCGACGGGAATGAGGCGGGAACAGCCGGGATTGCTGAAATGTTACTTCAGAGTCATGAAGAGTATGCAGAGCTTTTACCTTGCCTGCCGGAAGAATGGAGTTCCGGTAGTTACAAAGGATTATGTGCCCGCGGAGGTTTTCAAATCGATCTTTCCTGGAGCGATAAGGCTGTTAAACATGCATTGGTTACTGCTAAGGTCAATAATACCTTAAAGTTGAAATTGCCCGAACGGACCGGGCATGAAAAGTACTATAAAAATAAGAAACAAATCGACCCTATCCTTCTTCCTTACGGTATTGTCAGGATCGACTTGCAAAAAGGGGATATCTTTGAAGTTGCTTACGATTGAGACAGTAGTCTGATGCCGGATTAATCCAGCATCAGACTCATATATGATTCCCGATTCGGGTATCCCATAACGATCCGGGTGAGTGTCTGAATGTCCATATCCTTCAGATTCTGTTCTGTAAACGGACTGTCTTTATGGGTGGACAGCCAATGATGTATCAGGCGCTCGATGTCGATTACGCGGGCCATTCCGACCGGACGGGTTGCCGGTACGACCGGAGGTGTTTTATAGATAGCCTTATTCACGTTGTTTTGCAAAGTGGCCTCTTGCAGTAAGAGGTTGGCTACCCGGTCATCATCATAAAAGAACTCTTTTACGTACACCTGTTTCTTGTCTTCGGAAAGTCCAGGTGTATGATCCGGCGGAAGAGTGAAGGCCATCCCTATCGGTTGGTCTTTTTCGTTTAATGCTGTCAGCATCTGTCCGCCATCCAGTTGCAGGTCGCGAAGAATGGTGACAAAGTCATCTTTGGTGTGCAGGACACAACATTGTCTTTCGCGGATTTTACGGTTGAAATAGTCGTACAGTTGATCCAGGGAAGGAACTTCCGGTGGTACAACGGTTATCTGAGGAGCGTAGACCGGTGTTTCCGGACGTATATACGTATCCTCGGAGCAGTCGAACGTTTCCGTATATCCCAGTTCCCGGTAATAATCGAATAACCAGGGATCGGCAGGAATCAGTGCCGCTACGGCAACCGAACGGTATTTCATTTCATCGAAAGCCTTTTGCATCAGTTGTTTCATCAGGCCTTTTCCCCGCATGGAAGGCAGGGTGCAAGCTCCGGAAATATAGGCTACGGATATTTCCGTACCATAATAAGTCATGGTATAAGGCAGCATCTGCAAGGCAGATACTACCTGTCCGTCCTTTTCGATGACGAGGGTATTTTCTTCTTTGTATACCCGGTCGAAATAAAGGCGTATAAACTCTTCCGTATCATTGAAGGAGAGACGCCACAGATCGATTATTTGCTGCTTGTTCATCTTGTTTATTATTTAGCGTTTTCTTAATCGCGGCACTTTTTTCCAATAGTATGACCGGGTTATAAGAAAGTTTCGCTTGACGCAATCCCGGGATGCCGAGGTCTTCTTCGCGGTTGACGTAGACGAACTCTTCCGGCAGGCGTGAAGCGAATTCCTGATTGATAACAGTGTAAGCGCCTTCATAGTTCACATCCGCCTTTTCCACATGCACCCCGAAGGTGTCGTGATTGATCTGTGCACCGAAGGTGAAAGCTATTACTTTGCCGTCCACCAGCAATGCTCCTCCGAGCAGGCCCAGTTCGTCGTAATGGTTGAGCGCGTAAGTCATCGAAATACGTTCGAAATTCAGGTCTTCCGCATCATCTTCCGTTTCATTGGCTTTATACCATTTACATTCCAGCTTCAGGCACTGCGGGATCAGTTCCGGAGTGATGGGGGCGTATTCGTATTCATATCTTTTCTTGAAATTATTGATATGGTTACGCTTGGATTGGAACTTCTTGCCTTTCAGCAATGCCAGGTCTTCACGCAGATAGATATAATCGAAATAGTCACGTTCGGGGATATAGAAAAATCCGCCGGGCAGCGCTTCTTCCAGGATGTCTTTGGCATCCGGTGTGATACCTAGCATACAGAGCGGGTGCCCGTGTTCCTGCGAATCGGCTTCGAGTAACTCCAACGCATGTTTCAGGTCTCCTTTTCCGGCAGGTGTCATATAGACCAACCGGCTTTTGTCTTCTATCCAGAAACGGATCAGCAGGAAACCGTCGACAACGGCAAACTCCGTGTCGTACAGGAAACGCCAGCTACAGATATTGGCAAACGAGTAATCACAATTGCGATAATTGTGAGGATAGATAAATGACGTAATAAGTTCTTTATCCTCTATTGTAATTGGTTTAAAAGGAATCTTCATACTTTTCTTTTTGTCGTACAAATATAAAACTAATAAATGTCCGTTAATGTTTAAAACGGAAATAATAAAGGCAGCACAAATATCATAATAATTCCCATAATAATTTGCAACGGGAGCCCGACTTTTACGTAATCCATGAAAGTATATTTACCGGCCGACATCACAAGCGCATTGGGTGGTGTGGAGAACGGCGAGGCAAAACACATGCTGGCACCTACTGTAACGGCAAGCAGGAACGGGTAGGGGCTTACACCGATGAATATGGCAGACTGTAATGCGATGGGAGCTACGAGCACGGCTGTTGCCGTATTACTGATAAACATCGTCAGCAACGAAGTCGTGAAATAGATTCCTGCCATCAGGACCAACGGGCCGTAATTGCCCAGTCCTCCGACAAGTCTTTCGGAAATAAGCGACGATGCTCCTGTTTTCTCCAGTGCCAGCGACATCGGCAGCATGGCGGCTATCAGAACGATACTTTCCCAGTTGATTGTTTTGTAGGCATCTTCCACATTCCGGAAGCATCCGGTCAGTACCATCAGTATGGCAGCTATCAATACGGCTGCGACCGGAGGGATAGGGATAAAGTCGAACACCATGGCGGCGATCATCAGGACCATGATACCGGCTGCAACGGGGGCTTTATAATCGAGTGTCACTTTGGAGGCCTCTTCGACGGGCTGGCCGAGTACGACCCATTGCGACTGCTTCTTGCTCATACGGGCAATATCGTCCCAGGTCCCTTGTATCAGCAGGATATCGCCGGCATGCATCTTTATATCTTTCACATCGGAAAGGATATATTCGTTTCCGCGTTCTATTCCCAGAATGTTTACGGAGTATTTATCGCGGAAGCCGGAGTCTTTAACGGCTCTGTTGATCAGTTTGGAGTCGGGTATCAAGAGGACTTCGGCAATACCGATTTCACGAACGCTCAGTTTCTCGTTATCTCCGGTAAATTCCGAAACTTTCGATTCCGTCAGGTCCAGCCGGTTCTCTTTTACGAATTTGTCTATATTATGGTAGTCTCCGAATACATATAATATATCTTCTTCCTGAATTTCCGTTTCGGGACCAGCCAGTTTCTGGTCGACTGTCTTCATGAAGCGGCTTTGTGAGGAAGACTTGCGCCGTATTTCCAGAATGGTGAGGTTGTACAGGCTGGTGATATTTAATTCATGCAGTTTCTTATTCTTTACCAATGAGTCTTTGTGAACACGTACACGGTACAGATTATCGGAAAGGCTGTATTTTTTTGATAGTTCCTGTGGTGAACGTCCGGTAGAAGCGTCGTTCTTTTTAGTATCCTCTTTCTTCGTCAGGAACCATTTGCTGAGTGGGATCAGAACAATGAGGCCTACCGTTATACAGACTATTCCGATCGGGGTGAACGAGAAAAAAGAGAGATCATTGTATCCGGCATTGGAAAGTGCTTCCTGCACCACAAGGTTAGGAGGCGTACCGATCAGGGTGGCCATACCTCCCATACTACTTGCAAATGCAAGCGGCATAAGGAAACGGCTCGGACTGATGTTGGCATTGACCGCCATGCTGACAACAATAGGGAGCATCAGCGCGACTGTCCCGGTGTTGCTGACGAATGCGCCGATAAAAGCTGTCACCAGCATGATTAATATGAATAGCTTGATTTCGCTCGTACCTGCCAGATGAAGTATTTTACTGCCGATCATTTTTGCCAGTCCGGTTTTGAAGATAGCTCCGCCTACGACAAACAAACCGACCATCATGATGACAACGGAATTGGAGAAACCGGAAAGCGCTTCCTCCGGTGTGAGGATATTAAACACCATTAACAAGACCAGTGCACAAAGTGCAACAAGGTCTGAACGTATTTTTCCATTGACAAAAAAGACTGCCGACAGGGCCAGAATAATAAGAGTTGTTATCATAAAATGTACTTAAAATGGTTTTTACTAAAACGAATCCCTCCAGTATAGTTAACTGAAAAAGACCCCCATATGTTTACCCGATACTTCGATTTTTATGCAAAAATAGTAGAAAACGGGATACAACCTGCATAAATAATTGCATGGCAGTAATGAATATACTATCTTCGCAAAATTGTTAACAACGACTGATGTAAAGAAATGAAGAAGTGTTTTTGTCTCATTGTGGTCTTATTGTGTTTTAGTCTGTCTGTAACTGCCGCTCCGTTAACCCGTATCAAAGGGAAAATTGTGGATGCCGGAACAAATAAGCCTTTGGATTTTGCAGACGTTCTCCTTTTTAAAAAGGGAGATGATAATCCTGTGTTTCATGCTTTGCCCGATATGGACGGAAGTTTTGGAATTGCAGATGTGAAGAACGGGGAATACAGCCTGATGATCCGGTTGGTCGGCTACGATTTGTTTACCCGGCAGAATATTGTGCTCGCATCATCGTCGGCAGTAGTCGACTTGGGGACGATTCCTATGAAACCGCTTGAAGTCGGGCTTGCCGAGGTGGAAGTCGTGGCGCAAAAGAAACAGGTCATCTATAAACTGGACAAGAAGGTGATCGAGGCCTCTTCGAATATGCTGGCAAGCGGAGGAACGGCTGTCGACATTCTGGAGAATACGCCGTCTATCCGCGTGGATGCCGAGGGCGAAGTATCTTTCCGTGGAAGTACGGGGTTTATGGTGTATGTAGACGGTAAGCCGAGCGTGTTCAGTGGGACACAGGCTCTGGAACAGATCCCATCCGGCCATATTGAAAATATCGAGATCATAACGACTCCTTCCGCCCGCCATGATACAGGGGGCGATGTCGGAATCATCAATATCATTACAAAGAAGCACGCACAGCATGGATTCAGCGGAATGGTCAACCTGACTGGTAGCACATTTTTGTCGAGAGGGGTGGATTTCCTGCTGACGCAACAGAACAAATCATCCCGCTGGTATTTTGGCGGAGGCTGGACTGACCGTTTGCGGAAAAGTGATTTTGACCAGGAAAAGACTACGATCGTTGCCGATACCGCAACGACATCCCATTCGAACGGTCCTCGTGAAAGTAATAATTTCAACTATTCCCTGAAAGCCGGCTGGATGTATACATTACCCCATACGACGTTCAATGCCGATCTGGAAGGTGGTTATGGTGGTCGTACCCGTACCGGCGACCTGGATTATATGGAGGAACGGGTGGTCGGCAGCCAGCCTTTTGCCAATGGCGATTATTATAGTCGCGACGATTATGACCTGCATGAAACTTATTTTCAGGGGAGTGTCGGTTTCGACCATAAGTTCAATGATAAGGGGCATCAGTTGACCGGTAGTTTTTATCTGAAATACGGGGGGGATGCTATGGAGTATTTCCAGAGCGACTTGTTTAATAAAAAGAATGAGCGCGAACAGGGGCACCGTGCCTGGGAGGACGAACATCGCTGGACGGTTCGCGGTAATATGGATTATATCTATCCGTACAGCAAGACCGGCCATATTGAAGCGGGTTACCAGTATTTCTCTTACCTGGAGGACGGCGATTACAGTATGCAGTTCTGGAGTCCTGAAAAGCAGGAGTTTTATTGGAGGGACGATATCTACAATACTTTCTATTTCCAGCACGGGATCAATTCGATCTATGCGATTGTCGGCGACAGCTATAAATCGTTCGATTTCCAGGCTGGTGTAAGAGGGGAGCATACGCATCGTGTGCTTCGCAGTTCCATTCCCGGTAAAGACCGTGAATATAATAAGTTTGAGCTTTTCCCTTCGGTACATATGGGATATACGTTCCCGAAAGATCATAAGCTGATGGCTTCCTATTCACGGCGTATCACACGGCCGGAACTTTTCTTTATGGAACCTTATATTACCTATCGCGATTATTATTCGGCAGAAATCGGTAACCCGGATATCCGTTCGGAATATATCAACTCTTTCGAACTTAATTATAAGAAGAATATCGGTGAGCATACGGTTTCCGCTACGGTTTTCCATCGTAGCCGGAAAGATAAGATCGAGCGTTTGCGTGTCCCTTATGAAGCGGGTGTGACGTTGGATTCGATGGCGAATGTCGGTCATGATTATTCGACCGGACTGGAGTTGAGCGGCCAGGTTCAGCTTACCCGTTGGTGGAATGTGAACCTGAATGGCAGCCTGTATCATTACAAAGTAAAGAACCAGTACAAACTGAACGGAACGAACGAGAAGAGCACGAATTACGATATTATCTGGAATAATGCCTTCGACCTGGGCAAATCGACCCGTATCCAGCTGGACGGTAATTTTGTCGGCCCTTCCGTGACTACGCAGGGACAGACCGATGCTTTCTGGTATGTGAATCTGGCTCTCCGGCAGCAGTTGATGAACCGTAAGTTATCCGCTACGCTGGCTTTCCGCGATGTCTTCAATTCGGCCCGTTATGTCAGCAAGATCACCACATCCGACCTGCAATCCATCACCCGGATCCGTCCGAACTATCCGCTTATCACCTTGACATTAAGCTATACATTTAATAATTTCAAGGCAAAAACAACTCAGCGAAAGGAGGATCACGACTTGTTCGAAGGAACGAATCATTAATTGATATATTGGAATAAAAGGTAAGCATTCCCATCAAAGATCGTAGCCTGCTTTCCGAAATTGTCCGCAAATTTGGCTGGGCATTATGTGATCCCAGGTCAAGCCCGGGATCATAGGATAGTGACTTTTTACGCTATATCAATCAGCTTATGTGTCTGTAAACTGAGTTGCCATTCCGGGTGTTGGAGGATATAGTTGACTATCTCCATCGTGTTCCGGCAGGAGCAGGGTTGGAGGAAGTGGTATTTGGCTGGCAGTTTGATGTAGGATGACAGATCCTGTCCCAGATAAACAACCTTGACTTCATCCATATGGTCAATTTTGAGCGGTGCCCCTTCTTTGGGCGAACAAGTCACCCAGTCGATGCCTTTAGGCAACGGGCGTGTGCCGTTTGTTTCTATACATATATATTTACCCGCTTTGTGAAGCATGTCGATAAATGCTTCGTCGATCCATAAAGCAGGTTCCCCACCGGTCAGTATGACCATGTCTGACGGATAAGCGGAGATTGCCTCCAATATCTCTTCGTCCGACATCAATGTTCCTTCTTCGTGTTCGGTATCGCAAAACGAACATTTCAGGTTGCATCCGGAAAAGCGGATGAAAACAGCGGCTCTACCGGTATAAAAGCCTTCCCCTTGCAGGCTGTAGAAAATTTGATTAATCTTTTTCATAGATCGCAGTGTTTGATTCTGACTCTTTAACTTCAACTTTATAACAATTAGGTAACTGGTCGCATATCCAGCGGGCTATATTCTCGGCCGTCGGATTGAAAGGCAGGACCTCGTTCAGATTCTGATGGTCCAACTTGTTTTTTATTGATTCTTTGATGTGACTGAAGTCGACGACCATGCCATCGGCATTCAATTCTTTCGAGCGACAGTAAACAGTGATGATCCAGTTGTGACCGTGCAAGTTCTCACATTTGCTGGAATAGGAGAGACGCAGGCTATGTGCTGCGGAGATCTCCATCCTTTTAATTACAGTGTACATGCTTAATTATGCAATTTAAGACGTTTATATATCGTATCTAATGTCACCTCGATACGGGTACAAAAGTACATAAAATCCCCGTGCCGTTAACTATGCCGTATTATAGGATTTATTAAAAAAAGATTTATATTTTTGCATGTGTTAGAAAGTTGAATTTTTTCGTTTAGGAATGCTAAAAACGATATACAGGGGCAATAAGCAGTTGGTGGATTTTATTACTGCTTATGAATCAAGGAGAATCGTGTCCGTCTTCGTGACAAACCGATAATTAAACGGTGAGGTTTAATTGTTAAAAAATAGAAGAAGCTGCAAATAAGTTTCGATAATTTTAAAAATGTGTTTTATAATATCTTTTTTTATTTGTTCAGTAACATAAAATCCCGCATCTTTGCATGCAGATAACCTAAACAATCTTTTTGCCTTAAAGACTAATACCTATTAAAAACCTATAAAGAGGGCCTTTGAGAAAAGGCCCTCTTTATGATTTTTAACCACTTAGTAACCTGTTTCTTCTATTTTTGACGATATTTTACCAATCGCTTCATTCAGTTTTTCTTCCGGAGGAATCACATTGAAGTTACCCCAGAAGCCTTCATCATAATTAAATTTTGTTTCAGAGAACACTGTCCGGGTCGATAATGTTTCTTTCCGGTCAAAACGGCTGACATTGAAAGTATCTGTTTTGCATGTCACCATCTCGAACCATACATGAAGGGGAGAACTGCCGAACAGCTGTTTTTTCTTTTTTACTTTGAAATGAAGGTCTCCTCTTACATGACTGATGTGATAAGTACCGTTCCAGGGTTTATAGGAAACGGTGTAGATAACCTTTTGCGGGATTATTTTCAGGTTACGGCTTTTCTTTTCAACCAGCATACCGGCTGCATCTTTTACATATTTAGGATGTATTTCGAATTCGGCCCGCAACAGCGCACTGTTTTCCGAATCGATATACAGATTTCCCTTCAGGAGAGGGCTGTTGATGAAATCACGTTGTTCGAAAGAGATCACGTTTGCCATCCGGCCGTCTATTACCGTGATGTCGGAATGGGCATAGACATAGGGATAATTCACATCGCTTTCCGGCAGCAGGAAGTCGGGTGCATCCTTCATGATATCCAGCTGTATGCTGGCATTGATTCCGGACTTCATTTTTGCGATAATCGTATCTTTTTCCTGATTGTTGGTGATACGGCGCATCTTCAACAGCTTAACCTGGTCGGTGACCGGACGGTTGGTGTACGCACTTTTGTATATTTTAAAAACTGCTTCCGTCAGACTGACGAATTTGTTTTTTCGCTCGATGCCTTCCCGGTAGAAAGTAGTCTGGTAGACCGGTTCCTGGGAATAGTTCAGGCTTTTGTGTTTCTGCATTTCCCGTAACAAGCGCAAAGGATTCACGATACGGATAACCACTTCCTGTATGGGAATCACTTTCGGTTCCAGTGTCAGCATACTGTAGCGTTCTGCCAACAGTGAACTTTCTATTGCATAAGGCAGGTAGCCGACATGCGAGAAGTTGATCTGCGACTGGCGCAGGCTGTCGGGCAAACGCAGCCTGAACTCGCCACCCTGGTTGGTGACATTGCCGATGGAGCCATCGTCGCTGACGCTGACTGTGGCAAACGGTATCGGTTCGTTGGTATATTTGTCCCGCAGAATGCCTTCGAGGGTAAAATACGAAACTGTATCCGGAAGGGCTGGTTGCAGTGTCTCCTTTACGGGTAGCGGTTCTACTGGGCGGGAGATCAGGATATGATTGCCGATCACGCGGAGACCCAGGTCACGGTTACCGATAATATGGTAGATGGCCTCTTTAATGGTGTATTTGCCTCCCGGTATTTTTACTACCTGTTCGTTGTCGATGATTTTACTGTCGTAAATGAACAGGTAGCCGGAACGTTCGGAAACCTTTCCAAGTAACTGGTAAACAGTCTCCTTGCTTCGCGGAATTTGAATAAGGCGTTCGAGCACATCTTTATCGCCCTTATCATCTGCCTGCAAAGGGGTAGCTGTCATCAGCAGCATCCCGATGAGGATCAATAATAGACGATATGTAGCGCTCAGTTTCACCTTGTATCCTTTTTATCCCGTTAGTTCTCATGCAAAGTAATCAGATTTTTGTCACGTGTACATTTCAGGTTCAGGGCAAAGCAGATTAACTCTGCCATTGATTCCGGCGAATTGTCGGAGAAGGTAACGGTGAGTTGCCTGTCCTCGAGTTCCGGTGTTGTCTGAAAACGGATATCTCCCGTATTGAGGTTGATAATGCGGAGGATATCGGCCAGCCTTTCATCCTTGAAACGTATTTGCCGGACATAGGTTGCAAATTGTCCGTGGTCTTTTGTTTCGCTTACTTCCAGCTTTCGTGAAGAGAGGGTGACGGTTTCACCTGCCTTGACGTAAACATCTTGTCCGTTCTGCTTCAGCGTCACCTTCACCATTCCCCTTTGTACGGACAGTTCAAACGGTTGGGTATTGTCGCTCTTTACATTGAACGCCGTACCCAACACCTCGATACGTGTATCTTCGGTTTCGATAAGGAAAGGACGCTGGCGGTTGCCTGCAATGTCGAAAAGAGCGTTTCCCTGTAAGGTGATCTCTCTCTTGTCCGCCTGAAAATGTTCCGGGTAATGGATGGCGGCGTTGCCTGCCAGATAGACGATAGAACCGTCTTCAAGCGTGGTGGCAAGTGTCGTTGTTTCCATGTTCTGCCGGGTAAGCAGGTTGCGGTCGGTTTCCTTATTTGTTTGATTAAAATAAATTGTAGACAGATAAATGCAGAATACTAGCATTGCTGCTGTTGCCGAAATAATTTTCCAGAGTGGAGGACGGCGCATGTCTCCATAAGGAATGATACTGTTTTTCTCCTTATGGTCCAATAAACCATCCTTTTCCAGGCGTTGGTAGACATTCTCCCATGCCCGGTCCGTTTTTCTGTTGTCCCTTTCTTTACGAGTCATACTGTTTGTGTATAATTCTCAATTTCTTTCCTGAGTGTTTGAAGTGCCTTGGTCATTTCAGCTTCCACTGTTTTGACGGACAGAGAGAGGGCGGAGGCTATCTCCGCGTATTTCTTACCTTCGAAACGCTGCATCCGGAAGATGCGTAAACGGCGTTCGGGCAGCTTATTGAGAGTCCTGTTTATCAGAGCTTCCAGTTCTTTGTATTCGAGTTGGTCCTGCGGGTCGGCCGGCTTGCTTTCCTGATTACCTGACAATACGTTTTCCCGGTAACGGTTGCGTACCTCCTGATGTTCGCAGTATTGGAGAGACTGGTTGCGCACGGCCCCGTACAAATAACTTTTCAGGGAACGGAACACTTGCAGTTTCTCCTTTTCTTTCCAGAATACGTAGAACAACTCTTGCACGATCTCTTCGGCGACGTCCATGCTGCCGGTGATACCGGCGGCGTAGAGGCAAAGAGGGGAGTAGTAGAGCCGGAAGATACCTTCGAAAGCTTTGACGTCCCCCTCTTTAATCTTTGTTAGTACGAATAAATCGTTCAGCATGCCGTGGATCTTAATGATTAGAGTCCTTCAAATGTACGAAAAGATATTGAAATTTATTTCTGTTGCTTTTTTAATTTGTTGACAGCACTTTCCAGTGATTCCGTAGGTTCGATGATATTGTAGGCTCCCCAGAAATCTTCATCCATAAAGTTTTCTACCTTGTCGGACAACGATTGTGTTTCCTTAAATGCCATCTTGTACGGAATGTTGGTTACGTTTTCTTCCTTTCCGTCCGTTACGACCATTTCCGAGATGATCGTGTAGTTGGTAGAGAATAATTTGCGTTTCCAGTCACATTTAAAACGTACCCCGTTGCGAATGTAATTCAGATAAGTTACGCCGTTGCGGTCCTTGTAGTTTACCAGATAGGCTACTTCAAGCGGGCGGAAACGTAATCCGAACGGTTTCTTCTTGAGGATGGCCTGGGTCGCTTTGTTGCGGTCGTCCATACTCAGGTTGAATTCGGCACGGGTGAATGAGAGTCGTTCCTTGTCTATGTAAAGTTTTCCGTAATACAGGGCATACGGCATGATGACCTGCGGCTTGAAACTGATTACATATTGCGGACGGTTGTCGATATTCGTTGATTCTTCCATTTTGAACAGATAGTAGGGCAGACATTCCCTGTCGAGCAATACATCGGGGTTCTTCACGATGTCGCAAAGGATTGACAGGTTGGGGCCGCCGAGCAGTTTGACGGCAAGCGTATCGGTACTTCGCTGGCTCAATAGTTTACGGCCTTTGTAAATCTGTACACGGTCGCGGTCTATGGCTTCGTGATAAGGCGTTTTGTAAACGTCGATCACGGCTTCCGATATATTGATGTAGCGTCGGCCTTTCTGTGCCGTCTCACGATAGAAGCCGGTCAGCATATTCGTTTTCTTGCTGTAATTCTCCGGGATCTTCTTGATAGCCTCTTCCACGAGGTAACGCGGTTCTTTGGCATGGATGATGATCTCGTCGAGCATATTCTCGTAAGGCGTCATCCAGACGGTCAGGTCGGAGAGGTTCTTGCCGCTTACTTCTACCTTATTATTATAGTATCCGATATGGGATATTTCGACAGCCTTCACATGAGAAGCGTCTTTTATCTTGAAAGAGAATTCCCCGTCTTCGTTGGTGATAGTACCTGAAGTACTGCCGGGGATGGAAATGTTCACATACTCCAGCCGTTTCTTATTATTTTTGTCTTTGACAACTCCGCTGATGGTGATAAATTCCGGATCGGCATCGTCACGTACCGGTTGGTCCTGCGCCAGCAACGGACTACTACCTGCCACCAATAATAAGATCAGCAAAAAACCGATGGATTGTCTACACAGTGTTTTCATCTTTGTATTGTTTTAATGGTGAATAATCGTGTTTGTACTTATAAGATCGTTCAGGAAATGAATACCCTATGGAAAAAGTGAATTATTTTGATAAATCTTTCTATATTTGTAAGGCTCAGTCGGACAATTACATATACTAATATATTATCTTATGAAAACCAAACATGTAAATCGAAGAGATTTTTTTCGGCTTTCAGCCACTGCCGGCGTAAGCGCGATGTTAATTCCGGGAGCCAGGGCTGCCGGTCTTCCCCTGGTGACTGCTAATGAAAATGAGATTCCTGTCCGTACGCTTGGCAGGACAGGCGTAAAACTGCCGATACTGAGTATGGGTGTGATGCGTGCCGACAATCCGAACGTGGTAAGAGCTGCCTATAATTCCGGTATATTCCATTTTGATACGGCCCACGGCTATCAGGGCGGGAAGAATGAAGAAATGCTGGGTAAGTTCTTTGCCGGGAAGCCGCGTGAGAGCTTCTTTATTGCTACCAAAGGAAAGTTCGATTATCCTTTGAGGGATGATTTCGAAGATGCGTATGAAAGATTGATCGACCAGAGTCTGCAACGCCTGAATATGGAACAGGTCGATCTCTTCTACGCTCATGCTTTGGACAAAGTGGAAGAAGTAAAGGACGAACGCGTGGTTGCCGTCATGAAGAAGTTTAAGGAGGATGGTAAAACCCGTTTCCTGGGTATTTCCATTCATGCCGGCAAACCTGAATTGCTGGATGCTGCCGTTGAAGCCGGTATTTACGATGTTGTCTTGCTGAGTTATAATTTCAAACTGTCAAATCTGAAAGAGACGGAAGAGGCCATAGCCCGTGCCGCTAAAGCCGGTGTCGGTCTGGTTGCCATGAAGACGATGACCGGTGGTACCGAAGACGCTGGGGGAAAGAAAAAGATTAACGCACAGGCCTGCCTGAAATGGGCCTGGAAGAACGAACATATCACGACTGCCATCCCCGGTTTCTCCAATTATGATGAACTGGATGAATGCCTGGTTGCTGCTCGCTCCCCGGAACTGACTGCCGGCGACCAGGAATATCTGGCTACCCTTTGCGGACAGGAAATGTTGTATTGCCAGCAATGCGGAAAATGCCGGGCGCAATGTCCTGAACATCTTCCTATTCCTGATATTATGCGGGCTTATATGTATGCTTACGGTTATAAATATTCGCGAATGTCGAAGGAAACACTTGGAGAACTGAATCTTTCGGCGGATATTTGTTCCAATTGCGAAACCTGCCAGGTAAAATGTCCTTCCGGCTTCGATGTTTCGACGAAGATTGCTGCGATAACGCCGGTGATGCAGGTGCCTGACGAATTTCTGACTTAATAAAACGAACGTATGAAACAGAGCAATTATTTGTTACTCTTTTTCCTGTTGTCCCTCTGTCCTTTAAAGGCGCAGACACCGGACGAGTTGAAATCGTGGCTGCTGGCAGTGGACGGCTGGGAGATATCCGGTGAGGTGGAGGTGTTTAATCCGGATAATCTCTTTGACCGCATCAACGGGGCGGCTCCGCTTTTCATCGAGAATAACTTCAGGGAAATGACTTCCATGGAGTATAAAAAAGGAAGCGAGTACATTACGATACAGGCTTATCGCCATGCAACGCCGGAGGATGCTTTCGGAATGTATGCTGCCGAACGTTCATCCGACCTGGCATATTTACCTGTCGGGGGAGAGGCGCAGGGAGATAAGACGAATCTGTATTTCTTTGCCGGAAATATGTATTTGAAGATGTGGAGTAATGCATCCGGCGATGTGTCGGAAGAATTGCTGGCGATAGGCAAGGCGTTTGCCGGAAGGTTGGATGCCGATGCCGGCTATCCTTCTGTTATCCGTTTATTCCCTGCGGAGGGGCAAGTTCCTTATTCGGCTGCTTATATTACTTCAAATTTTATCGGCCATGAGTTTCTGCGTGCCGTATATACGGTGAAGTATGAAAAAGAAGGGCAGGCTTTCCAGTTGTTTGTATTGGATGGCGGTTCTTCTGCCGGGATTAAAAATATATTGACCCAGTATATGGCTTTCACCAAACAGATGGATGAATTAAAAGAGGGTGCGTTGTTGGTCAAAGACCGTTATAACGGGGACATTCCGGTACTTTGGAAAGGACGTTACCTGATTGGAGTTTATAATGAGAATGGTGATACGGTTGCCGGTGGCGATGATTTATTGAAGGAACTGGCAGGAAAACTATAATATTATATGTCTGATTTTGATAAAGAGGATTTTGTGGGGGCTGTCTACCAGATGGTGAAAACGGTTCCGTACGGACGTGCCACCAGTTATGGTGCGATAGCCCGTGCCATCGGTTATCCGAATATGTCGCGGATGGTCGGCAGAGTGTTGGGAGGTTGTTCGGAAGTGGGAGTACCTGCTTACCGGGTGGTGAACAGTCAAGGAATATTATCCGGCAAAGATGCTTTCGGCACGCCGACTGCAATGCAGGAAAAACTGGAAGAGGAAGGCATCCGGGTTGAAAACAACCGTATAAAAGATTGGAAAAAGGTCTTTTGGAATCCTTTGGAGGAGATATCCTTTGTTCCGTGACAGGCAACGGGTGAATTTCGGAAGTTGTCTTTTTGTAAATAAGGTTGACTCTTTAAAGAATCAACAATGAAAAAGAAGAATTATTATCAAGAGAGAGAGCATCATCTGATGTGTCATGAGATTTATCGCCTTCGTGTAGTAGAAGGCC
>NZ_JAMOKT010000047.1:0-61058 GCF_023656795.1 Parabacteroides caeci | reverse complement strand
AATGACCATTATCAATGCTTTACGGGCAAAACTTGTGGCGAGAATGTTCGCCGTTATCAAAAGGGATGAATTTTATTCTCCTATTTTATCGGAAAATTTTTGCTAAAAACATAAGAATATGAAACTGAATAAAATAAAACAATTATCGATTGGTTTGGTAACTATATTGCTGGTCAATGGATGCAATAGTTTGGATATCTCGAACTTGTGGAACTATGATGCAGACCTGGTTTGGAATGATGACAACTTAGCAACTGCTTATGTGACTGATCTCTATGGCGATATCTTTAGCGGTTGGTCTACAAGTGCGGATAATACAGCTGAGCAGCAAACGGGTATTCCGTTTATGTTGAGTACTATTACAACGTCGGGCAGTGGTTATAAACGATGGAATTATACCAATATCCGTAATATTAATTTAGGACTTGAGTATCTGGCAGAGGGAGGATGTACCGAATCTGTTAAGAATAGCCTGACGGGGCAAATGTTGTTTATGAGAGCTTATCAGTATGGCGAAATGGTTGTTTATCATGGAGGTATGCCGTATATTACGAAAGCCCAGGATAAGGATGAAGATGATTTGTATGTGACTCGTACTTCCACGGCGGAGTGTTTTGATTTAATAATTAAAGACCTGGATGATGCTATTACGTTGCTTCCGGCCAAAGCAACCGGTAACGATTACGGGCGTATAGACCAGTGTTTTGCTAAAGCCTATAAGGCAAAGATGCTGCTTTATAAGGCTTCTCCACAGTTTAACCCGAGTAATATGTATGATAATAAATATTGGAACGAAGCTTATACGGCGGCGAAGGAGGCATACGATTTCTGTATAGCTCAGGGGATTAAACTGACTGCGAATTATGCAGATAACTGGTTGGTGGACGGCAACTCCGAGGTCGTTTTCCCTATTATCTATAGCAATCCGGATAAAACGGCCGATTGGGAAAACACGATTCGTCCCTCTTCTTTGAGTCGTAGTAATGCCAATAATACTCCGACCTGGGATATGGTAAAAGCGTTTCCGATGTTGGATGGAAAGCGTTTCGATGATCCGGCCGGTAAATATTATGCAGGTGCTGAATCTGAGTTTTTACAGAAATTTTGGCAAAATAGGGATCCCCGATTTGAGGATTGTATCTTGTATAATGCGGATTTATATCCGGTATCGGGAACGGCTTCAGGATATCGCCAATATACTTCGGTCGGTATAGCTGTCAGAGAAGATTCATATGGAATCAATCCCAATGTGGGCAGCACTGCTACACAGAATGATGCTATTAGCGGCATGTATGTGCGTAAAGGCTCTGATTTGTCTTTGAGTCAGGACCTGGTATCTACGTATGATCATGATTATCCGTTTATGAGATTAGCTGAAGTCATGTTTATCTATGCGGAAGCGGCCAATGAAACGGATCATCAAGATGTGGCTGTAGATATGCTGAAGCAAATTCGTAAACGTGCAGGTATCGAAGCTGGCGAAAATGGGTTGTATGGATTGAAAGTTGCTAATCGTAAAGAAATCCGGCAGGCTATTCTTGATGAACGCAACGTAGAATTGTGTTTTGAAGGACATCGTTTTATGGATCTTCGTAGAACCCGTAATATGATGCAGTTAAACGGACTGCAAAAATATGGAGTCGAGGCTATTGCAATCAATGAAGACGGTTCGGAAATGGATATTGCCGAAGCTACCCGGAAAGCCAAGACGTATTCGTTGACTCCCGATAATTTTAAATATATTCTTAGAATGGTGCCGATCAGTGCCATTGCCGAGAATAAATTTTTGATTCAGGAATCGTATTATTTCTTCCCGATCCAGGAAAGTAAAATATTGGAAAATCCCAATCTTGAACAAAATAACAATTGGGGAGGAAAGTTCAATCCGACTATGGAATGAACTGTCTTGAACGATTATGTCATAAAAACTCGTAAATATTTGCGAAAATTATGGGATAAATAATATCTTTGTGAGACGTTAGGAGGTAATTATTCTTTCTAACGTCTTTTTTAAGCGGAAAAAATCAATAAAATTGCTAATCAATATTATATTTAATTTGTACTATGAGAACAAACAGAAGGGACTTCCTTAAAACCCTCGGAGGAATTGCGGCCTTTACGATTGTGCCGCGCCACGTGCTTGGGAAAGGCTTTATCGCTCCAAGCGATCAGTTGACTAAAGGTATTATCGGTACAGGCGGGATGGGACGCGGTCACGTGAACTATGCCGGAACACGTCTGGTAGCCGTTTGTGATGTTGACAAGAAACATCTTGAATTAGGAAAACAATTGGTAAAGGAAAAAATTGCCGCTTATCATGACTTTCGCGATTTGATTCTGGACCCGAACGTAGATATCGTACATATCGCTACACCTCCTCATTGGCATGGAATCATGTCGGTAGAGGCTGCCAAGGCGGGAAAAGATATCTGGTGTGAAAAGCCTATGACACGTACGATCGGTGAAGGTAAACGGGTGATGGAAGCTGTAAAGCAGAACGGACGTATGTTCCGTCTGAATACCTGGTTCCGTTTTGCCGATCCGTTCTATGGATTGGGTACTCCGGTGAAACCGTTGAAAAAACTGGTTCAGAGCGGTATGCTCGGCTGGCCCTTGAAGGTGACGATCAGTAAACATACCGGTTTCGACTGGAAGTTCTACTGGGTAGGCAAAGAATATCTCGAACCGCAAACAGTTCCTTCCGAACTGGATTATGACATGTGGTTAGGCCCGGCTCCTTATAAACCTTATAATGCACACCGTGTTCACGGTACTTTCCGCGGATACTGGGATTATGACGGCGGTGGATTGGGAGATATGGGACAGCATTATATCGACCCGGTACAGTATTTCCTCGGAAAAGACAACACAAGCCCTGTGAAAGTGGAAGTGGATGCTCCGCAACAGCATCCGGATGCCGTAGGAACATGGCGCTCTATTACCTATACTTATGATGACGGTTGCCAGATCGTCCTTTGGGGTGGCGACTTCGGAGATCCTAATACTCCGTATATCTCCGGTCCGAACGGTAATGTCTATAAGAATTTTGTATGTGATATCCCTGATTGGGAAAAGAAACTGGCCGATTATCCGGAACCTGAACCTCAGGTGACAGACTTTATCGAATGTGTGAAAACACGCCAGCCTTTTGCCTTGAATGAACGGAATGGTTTCCGCTCGGCTACGATCGTGAATATGGGGGCTACGGCACTTCGTCTGAATCGTACATTAGAGTTCGATCCTGTGAAACTGGAATTTATCAATGACGAGGCCGCTAACCGTCTGCTGGATCAGCCGATGCGTTCACCCTGGAACATTTGATAATTAATAATTGAAAATTGTGAATTGAAAATTAGGGGAGAATTATAAAATTATAGACAATGAGAAAAGCATATATATCGATTGCCAGCTTGCTATTATTCGGCAGCGTACTGATGGCCCAATCTCCGGCGAACCGTACAGCTAAAACAATTGCAGCTGACGTATTGGCACAGATGCCTGCTGAAAAACAGGCTGAATACAATAAAATGATCAATGACCTGAAAGGTACCGGCGAAGAAGGGGTACTGATGTTGGTCAACATGATAAATGCTCCCGGAAAGGGAAGCAATGCACAAGTGGATTACGCGTTGAGCGGCCTGACCCATTATGTGATGGCGAAAGGGGAAGAAAGCGCCCGTCTGGCTACGGCTAACGCTTATCTGAAGGCGCTTGATCTGGTGACTGAACGCGAAACGAAAGCATTTATCATCCGCCAGTTACAGATATTGGGACAGGATGAATGTATCGATGCGTTGTCGGCTTACCTGGGTGATGAAAGCCTGAGTGGCCCGGCTTCACGTGCACTGGCAGCTATCGGTTCTGAAAATGCCGGTAAAGCGTTGAAGGCTGGTCTGATGCGCCGTATGGGTACTCCGAAGACACAAAAAGATATCATCGTAGCGATCGGCGAAGCGCAGGTAGCTGATTCGGAAGAATTGCTGAAGGCGCTGCTGGGTTCGGGCGATGAAAATATGCAAAAGGCTGTCCTGCACTCATTAAGCCGTGTGGGAAGCAAGGCTTCCATCAAAGATATGGCTGAAGCTGCTGCCGCATCGGGTTACACAATGACCAAAACGAATGCGAACGAAGCCTATATCGCTTTATTGAAACGTGTTGCCGCACAGGGCGATGTGAAAGAAGTGGAAAAAGCGGCCAACGACCTGTTGAAGAAAGCTACCAAGGCTAATCAGACGCAGACCCGCGACGCTGCTTTGCAAATTCTTTTGTCACTGAAGAAAGAAAACAGTACCAAACTGCTGCTTTCCGCGTTGAAGGATGGCAATAAGGAATATCGGAATGCTGCATTGAACTTTGCTTCCGACTTTGCCAATAAGGAAGTTTATATCGAAGTCATGAAAGCGATGCAGAAGGCAAAACCGGAAGTGAAAGTGGATATTATCAACTGGATCGGCCGCGAAGCCAAATGCCCGTCAAAACATGATGTGATCAAGAGTTTGGAACTCCGTTTTGACCTGACTGCCATGCAGGTGCTGCTGGCTCAGTTGAAAGACAGCAACTTCGACGTAAAACAGGCAACCGTATGGACATTGGTGAAGATCGGTGACAAACAGGTGATACCTGTTCTTGCTGAACTGCTGACCAGCGATAATAAAGATGTAATCCTGCTGGGACAGGATGCCCTGGCTGCATTCAATGGTGATATCGACCAGGCTGTTGCCCGTGCCATTCCGTCTGCTACGGATGCCGGAAAGATTGCCGGTGCTGAGTTGCTGGCGATGCGTAAAGCGACTGCTAACCTGACTACAGTGCTCGAACTGATCAAGTCCGGTTCACCGGAAGTGAAAAAAGCTGCTTATACAGCGTTGAAAGATGTTGTGTCGGAAGGCGACCTGGTTAATCTGTGCGGTATGCTGGAAACAGCGGATGCATCGGCTGTTGCTCCAATCCAACAGGCTGTTATCTCTGCTATTTCTTCCATGTCTCCTGCGAAACAAAAAGAAACGATCACTCGCCGTATGCTTCAGGCTGGCGAGAGCAAGAAATATTTGTATTATATCGTTCTGGCAACAACCGGCGAGAAAGATGCGTTGGCTACTATCGTAGACGGTTTCCATAAGGGATCGGGCGCTGCTCGCGATGCTGCTTTCGAAGCGTTGTTGAACTGGAAAGGTATTGAGGCTGCCGACGAATTGTATGCTATCTGTAAAGATGCTTCTTCTTCCGCTTATTTGGATCGTGCTTTGAAAGCATATGTTAAGCTGGTTTCAAATCCTGCATTTACAGGTGAGAACCGTCTGCTGAGTTTGCGCAAAGCGATGGAAGTGGCAAAGACAGACGAACAGAAAAATATAATTCTGAAACAGGTTGAACGGACAGGCACCTTCCTGGGTATGCTCTATGCCGGCGAATTCCTGAATCAGAAACCTGTTCAGCAGGCTGCCGCCAATGCTGTTATGAATATAGCTTTGGGTAATAAGGAATATTATGGAGCCAATGTGCGTGAATTGCTGAATAAGGTAATGCAGGTACTCGACAATCCGGATGCCGGTTATCAGAAGGAAGCGATCAAGAAGCATCTGGCTGAAATGCCACAGGGAGAAGGTTTCATTTCTATCTTTAACGGCAAAGATTTGTCGGGCTGGAAAGGATTGGTACAGAACCCGATTGCCCGTGCGAAAATGAAACCGGCCCAGCTGGAGAAAGCTCAGGAAAAGGCTGACGAGATTATGCGCAGCGGCTGGAGTGTGAATGATGGCATGCTTGTCTTTAACGGTAAAGGTGATAACCTGTGTACGGATAAACAATATGGTGATTTTGAAATGTATGTAGACTGGATGCTTGATCCCGCAGGTCCTGAAGCCGATGCCGGTATTTATTTGCGCGGAACACCTCAGGTTCAGATCTGGGATACTTCACGTGTAAATGTGGGTGCCCAGGTAGGTTCAGGTGGTCTGTATAATAACTCGGTAAATGAAAGCAAGCCGTCTAAAGTGGCTGATAACAAGCTGGGTGAATGGAACAGTTTCTATATCAAGATGGTTGGCGACCGCGTAACAGTTATTCTGAACGGAGAGAAAGTGGTGGATGATGTGATCCTTGAAAACTATTGGGATCGCAAGCAGCCGATCTTCCCGATTGAACAGATCGAATTGCAGGCTCACGGCAGCAAGGTTTACTACCGTAATATATATGTAAAGGAACTGGAACGTAAAGAACCTTACAAATTATCTGCCGAAGAACAGAAAGAAGGTTTCAAACTATTGTTTGACGGAACAAATATGCATCAGTGGACCGGTAACACGGTAGATTATACGATGGAAGACGGTTGTATTTCCATGATACCGAGCAAGAGCTATGGTGGGAACCTGTATACAAAGGACGAATTCGGGAACTTTATTTATCGTTTCGAGTTCCAGCTTACACCGGGAGCCAATAACGGAGTCGGTATCCGCACTCCGATGGAAGGTGATGCCGCTTATGTAGGTATGGAAATCCAGATTCTGGATTGTGAACATCCGATCTATAAGAATATCACAAAATATCAGCATCATGGTTCTGTTTACGGTATCATTCCTACCAATGCCGATCATCACAAAGCGTTTAAGCCTGTCGGTGAATGGAATGAGGAAGAAATTGTTGCCAACGGCGACAATATCAAGGTAACGGTGAACGGTGTGGTGATACTGGAAGGTAACATCCGCGACGCTGTGAAGAACGGAACTCCTGATGGTAAGGAACATCCGGGCTTGTTCAATAAGAAAGGACATATCGGATTTCTGGGACATGGTTCTCCTGTGAAATTCCGTAATATCCGTATCAAAGAATTGAAATAACAGACTATATAGTCCGAAAGGAAGCGGGGATCGGTTTTTACTGGTCTCCGCTTTTTTGTGTGAATCTTTGAAAACCGTTGAATTTTAACAGTAATAAAATTGCTGATCTGATTTATTATAACGAATTTTGTGTGCTTACTAGTATTAAAAAAATGGATACAGCTCAATATAAGTTATTGCTGGACACGGCACAAGTCGGTTGGTGGGAGATTGACTTTGATAAGAGGATCTATATCTGTTCGGATTATCTGGTCAGTTTGTTGGAGCTGAAAGATAAAATTATCCCGACCAGAGATTTTCTTCAATTGATACGTGAAGATTACAGGGCCCGGATAGCCAATGAATTTGCTTATTTCAGGGAGGTCGGTATTTATGAACAAATATTTCCGATCAAGACTTGTTATGGTTTTAAGTTTGTACGTTCGAAAATTTGCAGGCGGGAGATCGAACCTTCCGGGCGTATCTATGTATTGGGCATTTTGCAGTTAGTACCTTATAGTGAAGAAGAAACGAATAAACCGGCAACGGAGGATAGCAGTCAGGTAGATGGTTTGTTAAGGCATTTAGGGAGTATTTCGCGTGCCTTACATTCTTTTATCCAGACAAACGATCTGGTTGAATCTATCCAGTTGGTGCTGACCGAAATTCTTTTTTCGATCGATACAAAGGGGCGTGCCTGTATTATGGAATATAGTGATGACAAGCAGACGCTTAGTTGTACATATGAAGTGTGCAGCCAAGGTGTTACGGCTGTCCGTCCCTCTTTACAGAACATACCTGTCTCAACGTTGAGCTGGTCGACGCGGAAAATACGGAATCTTTATCCGGTTATGATAAGCAATCTGAATGAGTTGCCGGCAGAAGCGGAATCTGAAAAAATGTATTTACAGAAGAGAGGAGTGCTTTCGTTTGTTCTGATTCCTTTGATCATAAAGAAAAAAGCTTTGGGATATATCGGGATCGATATTGTAGATAAATATCGCATATGGACGCTGGAAGACTATCAATGGCTTTCGTCCATCGCTAATATTATCAGTATTATTACGAAAATGGCGAGAATCAACGAGGCGCTCGACCATAGTGGAAAGTTGTTGCGTAATATTTATACGAATATACCGGTCGGCATAGAGTTGTATGATAAGGACGGATATCTTGTCGATATGAATAATAAGGATGTAGATATTTTTGGACTCGGTTCGAAAAAAGAGGCCCTAGGTGTTAACATCTTTGATAATCCTCAGATTCCCCCTGATGTGCTGGAAAAGATGAGAAAGAGGAAACCTGTCTCTTTCCGCCTGACTTATTCTTTTAGCGATATTATATCCAATGGGTATTATCCGACGAAGAAAAACGGAATTATAGACTTGATAACCAAGGTAAGTATGCTTTATGACAGTAAAGGTGAACTGATCAATTACCTATTCATTAATCTGGATAATACGGATAAAATGGTCGCTTATAACCGTATTGAGGAGTTTGAATATTTCTTCACCCTGGTTAGTCATTATGCGAAAGTAGGATATGCCAAATTCGATTTGCTGACACGCGAAGGATATGCCATCAGCCAGTGGTATCAAAATCTGGGGGAACAAGATGGCACGCCGTTGGAGCAGATTATTGGTGTATATAGCGCCGTGCATCCGGAAGACCGTAAAGTGATGATGGACTTCTTTGACCGGGTTAAGAGAGGAGAGGCAACCAGTATTCGCAAGGAATTACGTGTCAAGACGGATTCCGGTTGGAAGTGGATACGCGTAAATGTGATGCGTAATCCTCAGTCGAATGATCCGGATAAACTGGAAATGATCTGTGTGAATTACGATATCACGGAACTGAAAGAAACTGAACAACAGCGTGAAAAGGCAGAAGAACTGGATCGCTTGAAATCTGCTTTCCTGGCAAATATGAGCCATGAGATCCGAACTCCGCTGAATGCGATTGTCGGTTTTTCCACCTTACTGGTTGATACGGATGATAAAGAGGAGCAGTCGCAGTTTGTTGAGATTATCCAGAAGAATAACGGGCTTTTGTTGCAGTTGATCTCTGATGTGCTGGATTTGGCGAAGATAGAAGCGAATACAATTGAGTTCAAACCGAGTCGTATTGAACTTAAAGGTTTTTTGGATGATCTGGTGAAATCGCTGAGTATCAAACTTCATGAGGGGGTTGTGCTTGGCAGTCAGCCGGATTTGTCGCCTTGTACTTTTGATTTCGACCCTGTGCGCCTGAACCAGTTGTTTTCCAACTTCATAAACAATGCGATCAAGCACACGGATAAAGGTTCTATCATGTTGGGTTATGAAATAAAGCCTGATGAAGTTGTCTTTACGGTGACGGATACGGGAGAGGGGATGAGTGAAGAAGTGCAGGCCCATGTCTTCGATCGCTTCTATAAGGGAAATGACTTTAAGCAAGGTACAGGGCTGGGACTTTCTATCTGCAAAAGTATTGTCGAACAGCAGAAAGGAAAAATCGGAGTAAGTTCTGAGCCCGGAAAAGGTTCCTGCTTTTGGTTCTCCTTACCCCGATAAAATATTCTTTTATTCTTTTTCTCCGTAGGCAAGATCTCCGGCATCTCCCAGGCCGGGGATGATGTAGGAATGATCGTCCAGTTCGTCATCCAGTGCGGCGATCCAGATCGTTGTTTTGTCATCCGGCATTTTTCTTTGCAGATATTCCATTGCCTGTTTGCTGGCGATGATGGAGGCCACATGGATATGCGAAGGATGTCCTTTGGTCAACAATGCTTCATAGGCCAGTTCCATGGAACTTCCGGTGGCTAGCATCGGGTCGGTGATGATCAATGTTTTCTCTGTCAGTCTCGGGGATGCGATATATTCGATGTGAATATCAAAGTTCAGACGGTCTTTATATTTGCGATAGGCAGAGACAAAGGCATTTTCGGCATAATCGAGATAGCTTAAAAATCCCTGGTGATAAGGAAGTCCTGCACGTAATATAGTACTGATTACTATCCGGTCGTCGGGAGTATACATTGGTGCGATCCCTAAGGGAGTTTGAATATCTTTTTGGCTGTAGGCAAAATCTTTGCTGATCTCATAAGCCATGATTTCGCCGATGCGTTCAATGTTTCTACGAAAACGAAGGCTGTCCTTCTGGATATTTACATCTCTAAGTTCGGATACGAACTTGTTCAGTATGGAGTTTGACTCTCCGAGATTAACTATTTTCATGTGTATTATATTGTATATGCAGACTAAAATTTTCGGTGCCGAAATTAGATATAATTAGAGCATCATACAAATGTTTCTCTGTAAAATTCCAGGTATAGGGCAAAAGTTTCACATTCCGAAACAAGAGGTGCTGTTCGGATTCTAAAATTGCGATAATTGAATTGGGGACATGCTTGCGGTTGTTTAATTAGAACCTTGCGGTTTCGATATTCATTAAAAACACCCCTTTTTAGTGGATTTCTGTATGTATTTTTGCAGATATGATAAAGTAAACAGAAAAAGGAGGTGTAAAAAACTTCCTTCCTGCCGAAGCAAGAAGGAAGTTAAAGAAATAAATCATATTATTTTTTTTCGCCAGTGCCGTTCATAGCCTCCAGCAAGAATTTACCGGGTTTGAACTTTACCGTTGTTCTAGCTGGAATCTGTACCGGAGTACCCGTTTTAGGATTACGAGCCAGGCGACTAGTTTGCGGTCTAGGTATTAAAGTACCAAAACCGATAAGAGTGATTTCCTCTTTTTGCGACATTTTTTCGGTTACGATCTCGATGTAAGCATCTAATACTTTTTTTGCTTTTTGCTTTTGTAACCCTGCCTTATCTGCTAAGGCTTCGATAAGTTCTGCTTTGTTCATGAGTGTTTCTTTTTAATGATTATATACATTGCAAATGTAAGCATTGATTTTTTTATATGGTGTCTTTTTTCAGACAACAAAAATTGCTTGCATTTCTTATTAAACAATAGCTGTAGCCTTTTGTTACGATTTTAGAAACAAAAAACGTTAATTCACATTGGTTTGCGATAATCGAAACGAAGAAAGGCGTTAATGCTATTTGGCCACACTTTATTTTTATTGTATTGTGAGAAGAATATATGAGTAGAAATAGTAAATAACACACTAATAATTATGAAAGATGCATTGAATAACGGGCTGATAAAAGCCATGAGGGAACATCTCCCGGAGGAGACAAATTTGGCTAACTATATTATGGATATTATATCTATAGGTAAGGAAGCCGTTTATCGCCGGTTGCGTGGGGAGGTTCCGTTTACATTTTATGAAGTATCATTATTGTCTCAGAGTCTGGGGATTTCTCTGGACCAGATCGTCGGGACCAACCGGGCGGAAGGAGCCGTTTTTAATCTGAATGTCTCTAATAATATGAGTCAGATGGAAAGTTACCATGATATAATCAAGCGGTATCATAAATTATTTACTTTTGCCAAAGAAGACCCTAAGTCGATACTCAGTTCCGCATGTAATATCGTTCCGTTTACATTTTATTCTCCGTATGAGCGTCTGACCAAATTCCGTCTTTGTCGGTGGATGCATCAGAATAACGGGATGAAGATCACTGCAAGTATGTCGGATATCGTTGTGACGGAGAAAATACTGGAGTCCCAGCGTAAACTGATGCAGGAATGCCGTCAGGTTCCGTCTACCTATACGATTCTTGATAATAATATTTTTCAGTCGTTGGTTAGGGAGATCAAGTATTTTGCAGGGCTGAACATGCTGAGCGATGATGATATCGAAGTGATGAAACAGGAACTGAATCGTTTATTGGATGAAATGGAACAGATTGCAGCCCGCGGGGAATATCCGAATGGCAACAAAGTTTATTTGTATCTTTCCAATATCAATTTCGAGGCAACATATACATTCCTGGAAAAAGGGAGCTTCCAGTTGTGCATGTTCCGTCTTTATGCCATCAACTATATGGATTCGCAGCATCCGGAAATCTGCCGTGCCCAGAAAGAATGGATCCAGTCGTTGAAACGCTATTCTACTTTAATCTCGCAGAGCGGAGAGATACAGCGGATGATCTTTTTCACGAAACAACGTGAAATCGTAGATACCTTGTAAATAATTCTTACTTTTGTCCCGCAATAAATAAACAGATATTATGAGGATAGAAGAGAATTACTCCCTGGAGAAGCATAATACATTCCACCTGCCGGTTAAGACGCGGTGGTTTATGGAATATACGAATGAAGAAGAATTAGAACGGGTTTTACGGGACGAGTATTTTCAGGAGTGTTTGTCGCTGCATATCGGCAGCGGAAGCAATCTGCTGTTTATAAATGACTTCAACGGTATCATCCTGCACTCGGCCATCAAAGGTATCCGTGTGGAGAAGGAAACCGACGAACATATCTGGCTGCGTGTCGGTGCCGCCGAAAGGTGGGACGATGTTGTTGCTCATGCCGTTGCCAACGGGTGGGGAGGAATAGAAAATCTTTCCCTGATCCCGGGTGAAGCTGGTGCTGCCGCTATCCAGAACATCGGAGCCTACGGGGCGGAGATAAAAGATGTGATAGAAAGTGTGGAAACATACAACCAGTTGACTTTTGAAAAGCGGATATTTACGAACGAAGAATGCCAGTACGGCTATCGCAGCAGTTATTTCAAAAACGAACATAACGACCCGCACATTGTTACATATATAATAATACGGTTGGATAAACGCCCATCCTTTTCCATCAACTATGGAAACCTGAAGGAAGAGCTGGCTAAATATCCGGAAGTAACATTGGAAGCAATCCGCCGGGCCGTGATCACGATCCGTCAGGAGAAGCTGCCCGATCCGGACAAGCTGGGAAATGCCGGCAGTTTCTTTATGAATCCGGTTATTCCTGTTGCACAGTTTGAGAAACTGAAGGAGCAATATCCCGGTATGCCTTCTTATCCGGCTGGTGAGGGGAAAGTGAAAGTTCCTGCCGGCTGGTTGATCGAACAATGCGGCTTTAAAGGTAAATCGCATGGTCCGGTCGGTGTATATGAAAAACAGGCGCTGGTCCTGGTCAACCTGGGAGAAGCCCGGGGACACGAGATTGCTCTGGTGGCGGAAAGTATCCGTACTGCCGTAAAAGATCGTTTTGGCATCGAGATAATGCCTGAGGTTAAATATGTAGGATAATGAAAATTACATTTCTGGGAACGGGAACTTCAACCGGAGTTCCCGAAATAGGCTGTCAGTGTGAAGTTTGTACAAGCAAAGATCCCCGCGACTGGCGCCTGCGTACATCGGTATTAGTAGAAACAGAGGGGAAGCGTATCTTGCTGGACTGCGGACCGGATTTCCGCTGGCAAATGATACAAAGTAAAACATACCACTTGGACGCCGTCCTGATCTCACACGAACATTATGACCATGTCGGAGGACTGGATGACCTGCGTCCGTTCGGGCGGGAAGGAGACATACATCTATATACTGAAGAAAATGTGGCTGAAGCCATAGAGACGCGTATCCCGTATGTTTTCCGCGAAAATAGATATCCGGGTGTCCCCAATCTAAAAATCCACCGTGTAACGACAGAACCTTTTATTGCAGCCGGGATAGAGATAATTCCTATCCGGGTAATGCATGGAAAATTACCTATCCTGGGGTTTCGAATAGGGAATATGGCCTATCTGACCGACCTGAAATCTCTTCCGGAAGAAGAATATACCAAGCTGGAAGGATTGGATGTTTTGATTATTACTGCTTTGCGCTGGGATGAGCATCCGACGCATGAAAGTGTGGGAGAAGCATTAGAGCAGATCGGACGTATCCGTCCCAAAGAATCCTATCTGATTCATATGAGCCATCGGATCGGCTTGCAAAGCCAGGTAGAAAAAGAGTTGCCTCCGCATGTTCATTTGGCATATGATCAATTGGAAATTCCCAAACTGCAACCGGTATAATATACTTTCCCGTTTTCTTCATAAATCTGGCTGGAAATATGAAGTTGCGGGAAATGTTGTTCTAATCTGACCGACAGTGTATCGCCAATCGTCTTGAAAAGTGTGTCGGCTGGTTCATGATACGGCAGACTGCTAAAGTAACAGATATTCCCTTCGCTTTCAAAAAGGTCGGCTCCCAGCCATCTGTCGCTGATTCTCCATAGGGTAGAATCGTTCGCTTTCACATATAAGTCTAACAGTTTCGATTGTATCATCAGGTTAAGCGGAGCATTGCTGTCGAGTGTTTTACGGAGTAGCATTTGTTCCTTCGGCTGGTTGTTTTTCTGCTTTCTTTGTATGGCCGCTACTTCCTCCAGCAATTTCCTGCTGTAACTGGCAACCCATACGCCATTATGTTGGTAGTAGCCGAAAAAGCGGTTTCCGGCATCCGGACAATAGGTAAAAGTGATGCCTCCTTTGGTTTGCTGTTGAGGAGCGAATGATTTGAAAGCTGTTTTTAAAATATTTTCTTCTATATGTCGGGATATGCTTTTATCTGCTTTTACATACATTACAATACCCTGCGGATGGAATGAGAGATGTAATGAGGCAATTTCCGGATTCTTTCGGATGATAGTAAGATATATTTCAGGAATTTTAGAGGCGAATGCCTGGTAAACAGGCTCCTTGGTTAGTATTATCCGGGTAAAAACGGAAGGGCGGTTTACGGCAAGTATCGCTTCCGGTTCCGGTGCAGTCAGGGTATATAAATCTGTTTGCACCAGTTCTTTACTCTCTTTCATGTCACCGAAAAAGTAGTAGACTGCCGACAGCGTAGCGAGAGCAGTTAAGATGATGATTACTATTTCCCGCCTGTAAACTTTCATTTTTTAAATTTTTGCCTTCAGAAAATATTTGCACCAAGGCTTGAGTCCGCATTCCTCACATTTGGGTTTCCTGGCCACGCAGACGTATCGTCCGTGCAGGATCAGCCAGTGGTGAGCAATAGGTATCTGTTTCTCCGGGATGTTTTTCACCAGTTCTTTTTCTGTTTCGAGCGGTGTTTTGCTGTTGTTTGTCAATCCGATGCGGTTGGCAACGCGGAATACGTGGGTGTCTACGGCCATTGCCGGCTTGTTGTAGACAACGGAGGCGATCACATTGGCCGTTTTGCGTCCTACGCCGGGCAGCTTTTGCAGTTCATCTATATCAGAAGGGACTATGCCACCGAAATCAGCCATCAGCATTTTGGCCATTCCGACCAGATGTTTCGATTTATTGTTCGGGTAGGAGACACTACGGATATATTCAAATACGACCTCCGGTGTGGAAGCTGCCAGCACTTCTGCTGTCGGGAAATCCCTAAACAGAGCCGGTGTAATCATATTCACCCGTTTGTCGGTACACTGAGCCGATAGAATCACGGCAATAAGCAGTTGGTACGGATCGTCGTAATGAAGTTCCGTTTCTGCAACTGGTACGTTTGCTTCGAACCAGTCTAATACACCTTTATATCGTTCCTCTTTTTTCATTCTGTTATTTCATTAAAGATAATACATTTTTTCCGAGTAACAAACCCAGAAAAACGGCAATAAGTCCTAAAACGTTACTAGCCAGTATGTTTAAGAGTGCTAATTTATAATCACCGATTTTTATCAGTGACATAGTATCCAGTGCAAACGAAGAAAAAGTTGTGAATCCGCCAAACAGGCCGGTAAAAAGAAATGCCCTTGTGTTGGCTGAGAAGTTATAATTTTCGGCAAGACTCCAGCAGAAGCCGATCAGAAAAGAGCCGATTATATTAACGGATAGTATCCCAAAGGGAAAGGAGTACTGCAACGAACGCTGCACCCACATGGAAACTCCATAACGCAGTGCCGATCCGATTGCTCCTCCTGTAATTAAAATTAAAACCTTTATCATATTTCATCCTCCTTGTGTGTTTCCCCCGGGCTGGTTAAAGGCCCGGGGAAGATGGTAAATGATTTAGGTTTTCAATTTAATTGGCTGATTCGAATTGTTTCAGGAAACGAACATCGTTTTCTGAGAACATTCGTAGGTCTTTAACTTGGTATTTCAGATTTGTAATACGTTCGATACCCATTCCCAGTGCATATCCGGTATAAACATTGCTGTCGATACCGCAATTTTCGAGTACATTCGGGTCTACCATACCGCAACCGAGTATTTCTACCCAACCGGTATGTTTACAGAATGCACATCCTTTACCGCCACACAGGTTACAGGAAATATCCATCTCAGCAGATGGCTCTGTGAACGGGAAGTAGGAGGGACGTAAACGTATTTTCGTTTCCGGACCGAACATTTCTTTCGCAAAGAAAAGTAATGCCTGTTTCAGGTCGGCGAATGAGACATTCTTGTCGACATACAGGGCTTCTACCTGGTGGAAGAAACAGTGTGCGCGATAAGAAATAGCTTCATTACGATATACACGTCCGGGGCAGATGATGCGGATAGGAGGCTCCTGAGTCTCCATCACACGAGTCTGTACCGATGATGTATGTGTTCGCAATAACACGTCCGGATTATGTTGTATGAAGAACGTATCCTGCATATCACGTGCTGGATGGTCTTCGGCAAAATTCAAAGAAGAGAAAACATGCCAGTCGTCTTCGATTTCGGGACCTTCAGCGATGCTGAATCCCAGACGTCCGAAGATGTCGCAGATTTCCTTTTTAACGATTGAAAGCGGGTGGCGTGTGCCGAGTTCGATAGGATAAGATGTACGCGTCAGGTCGATGTCATCGTTTCCGGTCTGTACATTGTCGAAACCTTCTTTCAGTTCGTTGATTTTATTTTGAGTAGCTTCTTTCAGCTCGTTGAGGAATTTACCCACTTCACGCTTCTGATCAGCCGCAACGTTGCGGAAATCATTCATCAGCGCAGAAATTTCTCCTTTCTTGCTGAGGTATTTGATGCGTAAAGCTTCCAGCTCTTCGGCATTTGCAGCCTTCATATTCTCTACTTCCTGAAGCAGAGCCTTAATTTTATCGATCATTTCTAATCATATTTGTTTTCGACGTGCAAATTTACTCCTTTCTTTTGGATACTGCAACCGATTGCGGAAGGTTTTTTCTTAAAAACACAGGCAGTCTCCTTTCTATTCCTAAAAATTATAGGCAAGACCTACGCCGAGTATCTCTTTGAACTGTACTTTTGCCCCATGTTTCGTACCGTTGTCATCGAAGGTTTTCACGTCGTTATCGTATTTCAGTGTCGTGTTAAGCGTAGCCGACAGGAATTTGTTGATCTTCATACTAATGAGCATGTCCCAGTTGACATCGATGTTTCCGAACTGATTACTATACGGAGTGAAAAAATCGGCTGTAGTGATCAGGCTTACGTTCTCCATCACCGGCATTTCTGCACGGGCTTTGAGGTAAGCGCCACATTCGATCTTGAAACGGTCACCCGGATCGACACCGAATGCGCCCAGATCGGACAGGTAATCGTCCTCAACAAAAGTCATTTTTGCTGAAACGGGAGAGAGGTAGATCGAATAATTGCTTTTCGGGCGGTATTCCATACCCAGCGAGACGTTGGAATAGGCCGGCGCGAAAAAGTTGGAGATATAATGTTCCTTGTCCGGATAATTGTATCCTTTGGCAAACTGTGTGTTCAGGTCGCCCATTAGTGTATAGAACCAGACATTGTTCGTTGAATAGCCCAGCTGGGTGGAAAGTCCGATCTTATCGGTGCTCTTGCGCATCCCCTGCGATTTGGTTTTTGTCAGTCCGTAATCGAGAACCAGGTTGGTCACCCAGAGCCAGTTCCCGTTTTTATGTGTCAGCGAACCGTTCAGGTAGGCATTTCCGGCTACCGAGTTTTCGCCTCCGGCCGACCAGTTGGTCATTGCCGTTTGCGACAGGTTGAGGCCTGATACGCCTTTCAATACATATTTCCCTTCTTCGTAACCTTTATCGTCGGTTTGACTATATGCGATAGTTGCCAGTGAGGCAAATGCTATCATTAAAAATGTACGTTTCATATACTGTTATATTTTAAGTTGTTTTTTATAAAGAGGACACTTTATTATTTAAACATGATTCATTTATTTTTGTTTAAGGATGGATTAAGATTGTCCTGTCATATTCTCCGTTTTTCCGATTATCAAAATGACACTACCCAACCGGGTAAATCGGATTAATATACCGGGTAAAATAAAATACCCCAGCGGGTAATATTTTTTAACGTATCGTTTTGTTTAAAATGAGAAGCTATTTGCGTTAAAATGTAAATGATAGCTTTGTGGACAAAATGTCGATATTGCTATGTTGTCAATGTAAGAGAGCTAGAAAAAGCGGCATGTATTCTTTCAGTTCCGTGCGTAGTATTTTCAAAGACTGTGATATGCGGTAAGCGATAGTTTTGGGTGATACACCGGTACGCTCGGCTATTTCGTTGTAGGTTAGATGTCCGAAACGATTCATTTCGAATGCTTTCCGGTATTCTTCAGGGAGCTCCCTGATCGCCTTGGTTGCCAAGGCGATCAATTCTCCTTCTATGTAAAAATCCGGATCTTCGAATTGATTTTCAAATTTGGCATACAACTTTTCGTGTACCCGTTGTTTGATTTGATTGTGGGTTATATTATTCAGGCATTTATTTTTGACAATAGTAAACAGCAATGATTTGAGGGACATTTGAGGAACCAGCATCGCGCGGTTTTCCCAAAGCCACATCATCACTTCCTGTACGATTTCTTCCGTTTCCGTCTCGGCTACATATTGGGAGGCGAAGGCGCATAACCCTTTATAATATTGTTTGTAGACCGTATCGAATACACTCTCGTCACCGGCTTTAAGTCTATTTAAGGTCTCTTCATTGCTTGTTATCACTGATATGAATGTTTTGATATAGTGCAAACTTAAACAAATATTTTAAGAATTAACAATTAACGCCCGGGTTTTTGTGAAATATTTCCGGGCGTCAGCTATGATAAATAATTATTTCTTTGTTTTTTTCCCCTGGTTGGCAACTGCTTCCATCAGTTTTTTGATCTCTTCCGGATCCCCCAGGAAATAATCTTTTACAAGATTCAGGTCGTCATCGAATTCGAGTACGTAAGGGACGGCTGTCGGAAGATTCAGGTGTACGATCTCTTCATCCGGTATGTTACGTACATATTTAATAATACCTCTCAGGCTGTTGCCGTGGGCTGTCACTAAAATCTGGTCGGCAGTTTCGAGCGAAGGAAAAATGATGTCTTTCCAATAAGGGAGGATGCGTTCGACAGTATCTTTCAGTGATTCCGTACGTGGCAATTCGGCATCGGGTACATCTTTATAACGTATTTCGAATCGGGGGTTACGCGGATCGTCCTCTTTCAATGCATGCGGAGCCACATCGTAACTTCTGCGCCAGATCAGGACCTGTTCATCACCATATTTTTCGGCTGTCTCGCTTTTGTTGAGACCTTGTAAGGCTCCGTAATGTTTTTCATTCAAACGCCAGCTTTTCTCTACCGGAATCCAATCCTGGTCCATGCGGTCGAGTACGCAATTTAATGTTTTGACGGCACGTTTCAGGTAGGAGGTGTATGCTTTATCGAACACATATCCTTCTTTTCTTAGTAATTCACCTGCTTTATATGCTTCTTCAATCCCTTTTTCTGTCAGATCAACATCCGTCCAACCCGTAAACCGGTTTTCTTTGTTCCATGCGCTTTCGCCGTGGCGAAGTAAAACAATCTTTTTCATATGCTTTTTATTTATTATAACTATCTGTTTATTAGATAACAATCGAGAAGCAGGAAAAGATATTGAACTTTTTCTAAAAAAAATCACATTTTCGTTTAGTATATCTTTTTTCTGAATTGTATTAATTATAGAAACAGGAAAAAAGATGATAGTAGACGAAAACATACTGATAAAATATCTCGACGGAACATTGACTGACGAGGAACGTACCCGGGTTGACGACTGGGTTGCCGAGTCGACCGAGAACGAGAAACTACTGGAACAGGTCTATTTCACCTTGCAGGTGACTGACCGTTTGCGGGTAATGGAATCGGTCGATCCCGAAATGGCTTTGGTCCGTTTCAAATCGAGAGTACGTAAACAAAATAAAAAGGTTAGTTTCCGCCGCTCCCTACAGTTTATGCAAAGAGTTGCAGCGATACTGTTCATTCCGGTATTAGTTTTATCTGCCTATTTCTTTATGCAGACGGGTAAAGAGAAGGTGCGCATGGTAGAAGTGCGCACCAATCCCGGAGTGGTTTCGACTTTCGAATTGCCTGACGGATCGAAAGTTTGGTTGAATGCCGGAAGTTCTTTGAAGTATCCTGAAAATTTCTGGCCTGAGTGCCGGCTGGTTGAATTGACTGGGCAAGGTTATTTTGAAGTGACGAAGAATCCGGAAAAGCCTTTTATCGTGAAAGTCGATCCGGTCTATTCTGTGGAAGTGCTCGGAACGCGTTTCGATGTATCTGCCTATAATGATGACGATGTTGTTTCCACAACTTTGGTGGAAGGCTCTGTGAAATTGAATATAGCACAGGCAGGAGGTAAAATCGTTCATCAGATTCTGAAACCCGACGAGAAAGCGGATTTTACGAGGGTAGGTGGAAAATTATCTATCACTTCGGTCAACGCAGATAATAAGGTAGCCTGGCGTAATGGTGAGATCATTTTCAAGAATACTCCGATGGGGCAGGTCCTGAAGACGTTGCGACGCCATTATAATGTACAGTTTAACGTGAAAGACCGGGACGTGCTGAATGCCATCATTACCGCAAGGTTTAAAAATGAGCAATTGCCGCAGGTCATGGAATATATCAAGCTCGCCTCGGATATCAAGTTTAAGATCGATAAGCCGGTCATAACGAATGATAATCGTTTGGAAATGTCTGTTATAGAAATATCGAAAGAATAAATAATAGTGTAGAACCTTTTTAAATCAGAATGCCTATGTGGAAGTAAAAAAGAGTCCAAAAAAACATGCAGAAAGATGTTGACGCATCTTCCCGCATGTAAAAGTCCAAGCTGTTGACGCAGCTATAGTTAACTTTATATTAAATAATAAGCATCACAAAATTATGAATAAAATTGTAACCTTAGAAATTATCGGTAAGAAAAGTTATTCTCTCTTCCGAAAAATACCATTAGTTATGAGATTGAGCGTTGTATTCTTTTTCCTTAGTCTTGGTATCGCAGTAGCGGGTAATACGTATGCACAAAATGCTACGCTTTCGCTGGATATGTCGAACAGTACGATCGCCAGTGTGCTCGAAGCTGTTGAAAATTAAACGGACTTCTCGTTTATCTATGATGCCAACATTGTAAACACCAGCCGTAAAGTATCTGTAAAAGTAGACGAAAAGAACATTTTCGATGTGCTAAACAAACTGTTCGGTGATTCCGATATCGCTTATACGGTAGTAAACACAAAAATTATCCTTAATAAAAAGGAAGCGATCATGCAACAGGCCGGAAAGACGGTAACAGGTGTTGTTACTGATAAAACGGGCGAACCGATCATCGGTGCCAACGTGTTGCAAAAAGGTACAACCAACGGTACGATTACCGATATCGATGGTAAATTTACATTGACCGTTCCTCAAAATTCCGTTATCGTTATATCTTATATCGGATATAACCCGCAGGAAGTTAAATATGCCGGCCAGTCTTCTCTGAATGTACAATTGGCAGAAGATACCCAGAATATCGAAGAAGTGGTAGTCACGGCTTTGGGTATCAAAAAGAAAGAAGCCTCCCTTACTTATTCGACCCAGCAGGTGGGTGGCGATGAGCTGACACGTGCGAAAGACCCGAATATGATTAACGCTCTGGCTGGTAAGACAGCCGGTGTTCAGATCAACAAAAGTTCTTCCGGATTGGGTGGTTCAGCCAAAGTATCTATTCGTGGTAACCGTTCGGTAAGCGGAAACAACCAACCTTTATATGTAATCGATGGTGTACCGATGTTGAATAGCAGTAACGAACAGGCTGTCAGCGCAATCGGTGGTACGGCAGATGCCGGTAACCGTGATGGTGGCGATGGTATTTCCAACCTCAACCCGGACGATATCGAAAGCATGAGTATCCTGAAAGGTGCTTCCGCTGCCGCTCTTTACGGTTCGCAAGCAGCCAACGGTGTTATCCTGATCACAACGAAGAAAGGGAAAGCTGGCGTGCAGAAGATCACTTTCTCTTCCAACCTGACGGTCGATCATGCCATGAGTTTACCGGAATTTCAGAATGAATACGGGATGGATAAGGAAACGAAGACCAGTTGGGGACCGAAGGGGAGTCTGACCCCTTATGATAATGTCGGTGATTTCTTCCAGAATGGAGTGACCGCTATCAACTCCCTGTCTCTTACGACCGGTAACGAAAAGATGCAGACTTATTTCTCATATGCCAACACAACCGCAAAAGGTATCGTGGAGCATAATAAGATGCAGAAGCATAACCTGAATTTCCGCGAAACCGCCAGTTTCTTTGATGATTACCTGAAACTGGATGCGAACGTGAATTTACTGTCGCAGAGTATCAAGAACCGTCCGGCCTCCGGTGGTTATTACATGAACCCGTTGGTAGGTCTTTACCGTTTCCCGCGTGGCGAGAATATCGGTGAGTATCGCACGAACTTTGAAACTTTCAACGACACCCGCAATTTGATGGAACAAAACTGGTATACAGATGCCGAACGTGATATGGAACAGAATCCGTATTGGATCACTAACCGTATTAAAAGTAACGACAAACGTACCCGTGCCATCACTTCTTTGACGGCCAGCCTGAAGATTACAGATTGGTTGAGCCTGCAAGCTCGTGGAACAGTCGATTATACACACGATACATATAACCAGAAAATGTATGCATCGACTGCACCGGCTATTGCCGGATCGAACGGCCGTTATATAGACCTGAATCATACGGAAACGTTGTATTATGGAGACTTTATGGCTATGTTTAATAAGAAATGGGACGACTTTGCTTTGACAGGCGCTATCGGTGGTAGTATTAATAGTACGACAGTCAACTCCCTGAGGCTGGATTCAAAGACTGCTTCCCTGTATTATCCGAACCAGTTCTCGGTAGCTAACATCATCATGTCTACGGCTTCTTATATCGACCAGCAGATCGATCAGAAACGTGTGATGCAGTCTGTCTTTGCAACCGCCCAGCTGGGATGGAAAGAAAGTTTATATCTGGACCTGACCGCCCGTAACGACTGGTCGTCGACGCTGGCTTATACAAAACACAGCAGTTTCTTCTATCCGTCGGTTGGCTTGTCATGGATCATCAATAACTCGCTGACGATGCCGGAATGGATCAACTTCGGTAAGGTAAGAGGTTCATGGAGTAAAGTAGGTAATGACCTGCCTCTTTTCATCAGTAATCCGGTTGCTGGAAGCAACGACCTGATCGTGGCTGGCGGAGCTATCCAGACGAATTCAAAAGCTCCGTTCGATGAACTGAAACCTGAAATGAGTACTTCATGGGAAGTAGGTACGGAATGGAAATTCTTCGATTACCGTTTGGACTTCGATTTCACTTACTATAAGACAAACACGAAGAACCAGTTGTTTACTTTGCCTTCTTCTGCTGGTGCAGCTTATAAATATTACTATGTGAATGCCGGTAACATCCAGAATCAGGGTGTTGAAATCAGCTTGGGTATCACACCGGTAATGACAGAAGATTTCCGTTGGAAGACTTCATTCAACTTCTCAACGAATAAGAACAAAGTGATCGAACTTCATCCTGACCTGAAGACATTTGTCTATGGCGACGAAGGTTTCTCTTCCTCTTACTCCATGCGTCTTGTAGAAGGCGGTGCACTGGGTGATATCTATGGCAAGGCGTTCGAACGCGACGAAGCGACAGGCCAAATTGTTTTCTCGAAGGATGAGGATGGTGATTTGGTTCCTAACGTAGTCGGTTCGGGTAATACGGTCAAAGTAGGTAATAGCAATCCTGATTTTATGTTGGGCTGGGGAAATACCTTGACTTATAAAGGATTTAGCCTTTACTTCCTGATCGATGGCCGCTTTGGTGGCGATGTTTTGTCGCAGACACAGGCCGATATGGACCAGAAGGGTGTGAGCGTCGAATCAGCTGCAGCACGTAATGCCGGATTTGTAGACCTGGAAGGTACGCAAGTGAAACCGGATAAATTCTATACGGCTGTCAGCGGTCGTAACGGATGTACCGAATATTATATGTATAGTGCAACCAATATCCGCCTGCGCGAACTATCTTTAGGTTATACGTTCCCGAAGAGATTGCTGGAGAAAACGAAGGTTTTCCAGGATGTACAGTTGTCATTTGTCGGTCGTAACTTATTCTTCTTCCACAAATCGGCTCCTTTCGATCCGGATGCAGTCCTTTCAACGGGCAACGACAACCAGGGTATCGATGTATTCGGTATGCCGACTACCAGAAGCTTAGGTTTCAATGTTAAATTTACATTCTAATAAAGACAGTATATTATGAAAAAGAATTATAAATATATAGCCGCAATTTTTCTGGGTGGATTGATCGGTTTTTCAGCTTGTACGGATGATTTTGAATCTTATAATACGAACCAGGCCGGTTTCCCGGATAAATCGAAAGAGCAGGAGTTCAATAAATACGGTATTCCTCTGGGAGTAGTTCAGCAGGGTATTTATTTTAATTACGACTGGGGTGGTGGTAAGAACTGGCCGTTCCAGGTAATGCAGAACTTGGGTGCCGATATGTTTTCCGGTTATGTGCACGACTTCAATCCGTTTAATGAAGGGCGTGGGAACACAACCTATAATATGCAGGACGGATGGAACGGTTCGTTTTGGGAAAACACCTACGGATATATCATGACGGAGATTCAGAAATCCGAAGATCTGACGGAGAAAGATTATCCTTCTTTCTATGGTATTACCCAGATATTGAAGGTTGAACTGATGCACCGTGTATCTGATTTGTATGGTCCTATCGTCTATACACAGTTTGGTTCGAAGACTGGTTCCATGCCGGATACACAGGCTGAGGCTTATAAGGCATTCTTTGAAGACTTGGATGCCGGAATCGGCTTGATACGTGCCTATATGGAAGCAAATCCGGATGTGGAAAACTTTGCCAAATTTGATATCCTGATGCCGCAGGGCAAACGTACGTATGCCGAATGGATACGGTTTGCTAATTCGTTGCGCCTCCGTCTCGCTATCCGTATTGCCATGGCCGACCCCGTACTGGCAGCCTCAGAAGCCAAGAAAGCTTTGACGGATGCAGGAGGTTTGTTGGAAGAAGATAACGATATCGTGGCTGTTTCTACCGACGGAACCGGTTATAATAACCCGTTCGGTGAAATCAATAAAGGCTGGGGTGAAGTATTTCTGAATGCGAACATGGAATCTTATTTGGGTGGTTATGATGACCCCCGTTTGCCGAAGTATTTTGATAGAGCGGCTGGTGGCGAAGGCACTGAAATTGTTCCGGTGAAGGGAACTTATAAAGGAATCCGCCAGGGAACAGGGTTCAACCATAAAAATTACAGCAAGCATTCGAAAAGTACTATTTCACAGACGTCTAATGCTATCTTGATGACAGCAGCCGAGGTATGGTTTCTGCGTGCAGAGGCCGCTTTGAGAGGTTGGTCTTCCGAAAATCCGGGTTCTTGTTATGAAAACGGCGTTAAAGCCTCTTTTGCACAGTGGGGAGCTAAAGATGTTGCCGTATATCTGGAAAGTACGAAAACGCCGAAAGGCTATCAGGATGCTTTCAATGCTGCTTTCAATGTAGAAGCTATGAGCCAGGTAACTCCTGCATGGGACAACGCTGCTTCAAACGAAGAAAAACTTGAAAAGATTATTACCCAGAAATGGATTGCCTGCTATCCCGAAGGCTGTGAGGCTTGGGCCGAACAAAGGCGCACTGGTTATCCTAAGCTGTTCCCGGTTTTGGTGAACGACAGCCAGGGAACAATCGATACAAATCTGGGACCGCGCAGACTAAACTTCTTTGTCGGCATCCAAACAGCCAATCCCGAGCAGTATGCTGCTTTGACAAAGGCATTGGGTGGCGCCGACAATTGTGGAACCCGTCTATGGTGGGATACCGGAAGAAACTTTTAGATGATATACAGTTATTAGATTAAGGTAAGAGTATAAGATGATGGAAACGGAAGTCGTGGTATGAGCGGCTTCCGTTTTTTTAATGCTAATTCTTTATTACTTTCAGCCTCTACACGTATTTCGTAGAGGCCTTTTGTAAAAGCACATGTTATTATGGATAAATCTTTATCTAAACGAAAACAATAGGTTTTACCTAATAATTGTTCAGTAGCCACCTCCGCCCACGAAGCGGAACCAGATGTCGCCCTCGGGCGGAACCTGTCCGGGAAACTGTCCCGGGGTGGCTGTTTACACAAACGCACACAAAAAGCTGCGCAACCCCTTGCTGGGGGCTGCGTAACGATTGGTGCATCTGTCGTTAGGTTACAGATGCGATTCAGGGAAAAGAAATAAGAAGGGAGTTTCTGTTTTATAAATGATTTAGTAATTCTTTTATATCTAATTGTATTTTAGAGAAAGCGAACCATTTCTTTCCTAAATCTTTCAAGGAAGTACCGATATGGTAAAGTTCTTTTTCATCTATGATCAGGAAACGGTCGTGCGACTGTCTAAACAATTGGATGTCGATTGGATCATATTGAGCGTTGTGACGCTGCAAATCCAACGATAACTGTTTCGGTATCTGGTTTGTGTAAATAGTCACTTCTATTTTGTTTATGCGTTGATTAATAACATATCCTTTAAACATATATTCTTTAAGTACTTTGTTCGCCCATATCCTGAATTGAGTACCTCTTTGTGACTTTACTCGATAGCCAACAGAGATAATAACGTCGAGGCTATAGACCTTCACCGGTTTATCTGAATTTGCAATATGCAAAAAATGCATATTGCTTTTTTCATCCAACTCTTTTTCTTTGAAAATGTTTCCGATGTGTCTGGCTATAACTGATTGATCTCTTTGAAATAATTCTATCATTTGTGCCTGGGTCAGCCAAACGGTTTCATCTTCCATTCTAACCTCTAATTGTAAGGTGTTTTCAGATTGATAAACAATAATTTCTCCTTTGTCTTTCATAATTAATATGTTTTGATTGTTGAATTATGTAGGCAAAGGTATTGTTTTCAATTGATATAGAATACAAGTTGATTAAAATATTTTCAAAATAGAATCAGTTTAGTCTCATTGTTTTTACAACACTTGATTAGAAACAGATTTATCTTTTTCCTATCAATCCCATCATGTCAAAGATTGCTCAGGCGGAGCCTGCTTGCCGTTTTTGTTATTTGTTTTCTATTTATCAGTGATACAACGAACGTGTCCAATTGCATTCTGATTATTTTCAGTAGCTACATTCGCACCTCCTGAAAAAATCTCATCGTTTCAGAATCAGAACTGAAATAACTGGTCATAGAAGCATATGCTCCCGGGGTCAATACAAACAGATTCTTATTATACCAATCTTGCCATAGAGCAGATGATGATGGTAATGCATTTGTTCCGCTGGTTCCCAATATTGTTCTCCACTCGCTCGATGTCGGAATGCGCCAAGTTGCACCAGTCTGTTTGGAACAGATTGTTTTATCGACATCTTTTAGGGCTACACTATTTGCTGCATCTTCAGGAGCAATCAGATAATTGCCATATATATGCAGTTTTTCCATTGTAGTTCTTTGATGCTTTTACTGTTAATGTATAAGTAGACGTTAGATCTGTACTGGATGCATTGGCGATGGTAATAACTGTACTACCTTTATCCTTTAATGTAATGGTATACTTGTTGTTACTTTTTGAAATTGATGCCACACTTTCATTTGTCATCTTGACGTAATTAGAACCTCCGGGTGAGGAGACAGTAAATGTTGTAGTCGTCGAGTACGATTTACTAAAATTATCGAATGTCTTGGAACTTTCTGATAATTTAGGCGCTACAAATCCATTCGGAGTCACTGTAATATCTTTAGATGCTCCTCCTGCTATTTTATTGGTCAGTCGGATGGTAACAGATTTCATTATCGCGTTTATATTATTGCGTTGGGTGATTACAATATTTTTAGCACCGCTTCCAGTAGTTTGGTCTGTTGAGATGTCAAACCATTGATCGCCTTTGTTCCAATTCAATACAGTTGCCTTAACTCCTTCAGGAGAAGTGACGGATATGTTTGTATTTCCAGAGTTAGCCGCTTTTACATAGAGGTTTGATGCCTCAATTGTCGTAGCCGGTGCATTTACCGTATACGTAGTAGTAGCCTTTGTCTCGTCCGATTTGTTAGCAATCTGGAAAGTGGCAGAGTTACCGCTCTTTCAGGTGACTACATAGGTCTTTTCTACAGCATAATCATCGGCCGCCTCAACGGTAATGTCGCCTTCGATATTTTTGACGCAGGTACCACCCAGTGCATTTGCTTTGATGCTAACTTGCGATCCTTTCACCTGATACAATTTGATGTCAGTGCCCGTCATCGTGTTTTGGGTGGGCGAGTTGCTTCCGCTGACAAAAGTGACGGTGGGGACGGGGAATATCGGTGATACGGTGAAGACGGTGTTTTCGCCGCCAATCTTGTTTTTGAGTGTGACGGTCGCCTTTTTCGCTCCTCTCAGCTTTGCATTGTCTAACGAGAAGGTCAACTGGGTATTTTCATTGAGAGTTTTTGTGACGGGAGCGCCTTTTACTTTTAGCCATTCGGAACCTCTGTCGAAGTCCAAGCCGATCTCGATGCCCAGCATGGATTTACACCCGATAGAGAATTCGTTATTGTCCGAAATCTGCATATTGATGTTTCCCGGCGTGTCGCCTGCAGGTGCTTCGTAACTGTTTTTTCCATCATTCAGACTCGGATAGGTGAAGTCCGGTTTGAGAGTGGCATCGAGCAGTTGTACGACAATATCCGTTTTTAGATCGTTCGCTTTTTTATTGTAGAAAACGACAGTGCCTTTATCGTCAGTAACGCCGGTAACATCGCGGTCGTTGAGTGTAAAGGAATAGGTAGTTTCTGCTCCGCTTTGTTTGTAGACGGCGACATCGAGCCAGTCGGGTTTACTTTCCACCTCTGACCCGTCCGGGCAGGTAATACGCACATGTGCATTACTGCCGGTAATGCGGTAGAGGTTTACTAGCTTGTTTTCAGCATCGAAAGAGTTAGGGTTGTTATCGCCTACCTGCGGTGTTACGTTAGCCTGTGGTACAGAAACAGCTTCTACGAAGAAGGTAGTTTCCGAGCCGTTCATGGTGTTGGTGAAACGTAATACGGCACGTGGGTAACGTCCCAGGGTATAATCATCTTTGAGTGAGAAGGTATAATTATAATTCATTGAAGCCGCTTTGGTGGAAACGGCTGGTTCTGATATTTCCAGCCAGTCGTATTGCTGTGCGTCAATTCCGCCTACATATTTCTTATAAACTGTGAGATTAGCCGTGGCGGTAGTAGTCACGGTGAACTGGCTTTTGGGCTTAAGCGACATGCTGACCGAGCGCGTGTCAGGGTCGTATTTAGTGTCGTCCGTGAATTCGGCGGGAATTGTCACGTCGATTTCTCCCGAATCCTGGTCGGGTTTGAAATCGTCGATGCTACCGTCGTCTGTCCAGTCTGCCACGTAGAGTGTACAGTCGAGATGGTATTCGTCTGCTGCCGTGATGGCGATGGTGTAGCGGTGGTTGTTGGCAATCTCGAGGAAAGTCTGGTTGCCGTCCGCCGCTTGCTGTGTGAAGGGTATCTGGTAGGAAACCTCTTTGCTTTCTGATTCGTTGATCTTATACATACCTTTCAGAATTAAGAAACCTTTGTCTTTAAGTGGTGAAGGATAGGAGTAGAAGGCTCCTGCCTGTATCCCCTTGTTTGCATTTTCTCCGTAGAATCGTCGCTCCGGAGTTGTAATGAGTTCGTCTGGTTTCGCTTCGGGCATATCGCCGTAAGGTCGTATTGGGAATAAGTCCGAGCCGCGTCGTGCGTTGCCCATCGAGACTGTCTCGATGGTGAAGCGGGAACTTCCCGCTTCATTGATAATATCATAGCGTGCGACGAGTCGTGTGAGGCGTATTCCTGCCTGAACGCGTGCCGCGCTACCGAAATCGGTCAGGTCGAGCGGAGTTGTGAGTGCGCCTGTCATGGCCAGGGGTGTAGCCAGCGTATCGGCCTGAACCGTGCTTGTCAGCAGATGTGTATGCCAGGTGGCGAAGGTTGTTTCCAGCGGAGTGCCGACAGCCGTTACTTTTGTTTTATTATCGTCGGTAGTAGAGAGTTCGAGCGGGACGAATGCCGCATCGTCTACCGGCTGGCCTTCGTGTGCAGGGTCGACCAGTGTCGTGTTGTTGGCAATGCAATATAGTTTGACGAACAGTCCTTTCTTCACTTTCAGTAGGCCGGTTGTTTCTTTGGCGTCGGCATCGGTCGGCGTCAGTTGCAATTCCGAAGCTCCGGCAGGCAGGACAGCGTCTGGAGTGTTGCGGTAGGCGAACCGTTCCATGAAAGAGTAATCGCCGTTTTCCGTTTCGGAAGCGAACACATATACATCGAGGGCCGAGATGGCATTCTCTTCGGCGGTAGCGATTGTTTCTCCTTTGGTTTTCTCCCGGTCGAGTACCAGTTTGTTTTTTAAATTGAGCGTCACTTCCTGCCGTGTAATGGCATCGCTTCCGCCCTCCGGTGCAGGTTGTTCGCCTTTTTGTTGTACCTCTTCCGTACAGCTCCCCAGCAGTACGAACAAACAGGATAACATCATGTAATTAATCTTTTTCATTTCACTATATTTTTAATATTACGGTAACTTTCAATTATCCAATCGCTCCCCCTTCATCCCAGTCGGATGCCGTGGCCTGTGTTACAACGATCTTATTCTCATACACCGTGACCAGCAGATCGAACTCCTGTTCCATGTTTGTATCCATATCCATAGGCAGTTTGTTGAAAAACAGGTTCAGGTCGATATCCTTGACGATCTGCTCTCCGTCGCGCCAGAGGCTCCATAACTGATGGGTGGAGGAGGTGTAGCGGAAGGTGACGAATTCGCCGATCACTTCGCCCTCGTAGTTCATGGCGGCACGGGTTTCATGATAGGTGATCTTGTTGCCTATATAAGGTAAGGAATAAGTGCCGTCGCCCGAAGGCACGGGATTTGCTTCGCTGCCGTTGAAGCTGTAGAGGGCCGGAATACCTTTCAGCCGCATCCGGAAAATACCGTCTGCCGGTTCGTCGGTCATCCAGCGGACAGTAACGGTCATGGCGGCATGGGCGTGCGACAGGTATATCCGCCGGCGTTGGGCGGCTCCGTTCTTTACTTCGACGGTTGCGGTGCCGTAGTAAAGCCGGTCGGTGTTGCCGCGGTAACCCGGCGGGATACCTTGCTGCTCGGCGCTTAGTGTCATTTCGTTTATATTCATATTGCTTTTTGTCGTTATGATTTGTTCGTTTGTTCCTCCCAGATTTCCCCAAAGGACGAAGGTATAGGTGCCGTCTTTCAGTTCTCCCTGCCATCCGCTTATGCTGTCGCCCCTGAGGGTGATTTCGGAGAGCAGCTGCCCGTCGGCATCGAACAGGTATTGGCGGAGGTTGTCTACATAGGTAGGCAGCATATTTTGTGTACCGCTTCCGGCATACCAGTATTCGAGGCGCGTGTTGTACGGGCAGATGGCAGGCTCGTCGCCAAACGAACAGGCTGTCAGTACAATCGACAGTAATCCCCGGATAATATGTATGAACCGTTGCATGCTCATTTATACATTCCCTCCGCGATTTGTAAATTTCTTCTTGCTTTCCGCGGTTCTATGCCTACCGCTTTGCGGAACCAAAGGGCTGCACCTTCGGGATTACCTTCCATCAGGGTGAGCACGCCCATATTGTTCCAGGCACGGGGATCGGCTTCCACTTTTCGCAGGTAATTCCAGGCCGAGATCAGGTCGCCTGTCAGCATCACGGCAGAGGCGGCGTTGACATTGGCCGTTACATCGTCAGGGAAATGGAAGGCGGCTATCTCGTAAACCTCGCGGTACTGGTCGGTGCCGGGACGGTAGTAGCGTGCCGTTTCGTACATCTCTTCCAGGCTCAACAGGTCGGGATGGGTATAGATCAGTTCGGAGGCATCCTGGTGGTCTATCTCATTAATATTGTATTCTACCACAACTTCGATACGGCGCAGTTTCGGGAAGAAACGGCGCAGCATATCTTTGTAAGGCATTCCTCCCTGCAGGTCCATCAGTTGTTTTTCGCGACCGTTGAAGATGCCGTATTTCCTGATGATGCGGAGTACCGCATCGGCATAGGGCGGTTGGGTCTGCTGCAACAGCTCTTTCAAACCTTCCCAGTCTTCGGCTACCGACGATACTTCAATGCGGTGGCGCGGCAGGTCGTAAGCGTCGCGGATATAGCCGGCAAACAACCGTGAGCGTGCCTGTGCCAGACGTTCGTTTTCCCCATAAGGACCGTCGGGCGAGGAGTAGCCCCGTACCTGTATCCGCTCGAAAGTGGAGAAGCGATTGTTGGAAAGCGGCGAGAGGATACGGTCTATTTTATCGATTTCTTTCCTGTTGTCTTTGTAGTCCGGATATATGTCGTCTTTTCCCAGTGGGTAGTCGATATAGAGTATGGCACTTTCCGTATGGTGCTTGTCAGACCCTGTGAGATCGGGAGTGAGGAAAGAAACCATCGGAATGTAGAGGTCGAGATCGGAATTGCTCCATACTATTTTTTCAATATGTTGAGGAGCGGGAAGAACGGGCGTAGCGTGATTACCGGTTTTTGCAGGACGGACTGTATGGGGAAGTACGCGTTTCGTTATTGCTTTATTTTCATTCTGCTCCTTTGTGACGGTGGCTGTTTCTGTGTGAAGCGCCGATGCGAAAGGCAACCGGTATCTTAGTGTGTCGATGCCTAATGTTTGTGTATCGCAGCAATCTTTTAAATCCTGACGTAATAATAAAGACGACTGTTGCATCCAGGCAGCATAGGGAACCGTGATCAGATAATCTACTTTTTTACTACCGGCAGTGTGCCGGTTTTCAATGATTGTCAGGAAAGGAGCGGCCTGTCGGTTTTTGTTTGTCTGCAAGGCCTGTTCGCGTCTGTCGAACCGGTGGCGGCTTCCGCCTGTCAGTATGACGGCCGGAAGTTCAAGCGTACTTTGTTTGTTTTTTAATACCGGTGTGAAAGTAACGGCTGTATACGTATTCACCTGTACATCTTCCAGGTCCATTAGGATAGAAAGATGCAGGCTGTCGTTTTTCACCCAGGCGGAGCGCGGCACGATACGGATACCTTTTGTTGCCGCGGTTCCGGACAGGGGAAATAAAAGCATAACACCCAGTATTAATATTAATGTATATATCTGTCGTCTCATAAGCCGGAAATATTAACGTAAGAAATAGATGAATGAAATACCGATGCGGGTGGGACCAAAGTAGGTGCGGGTGTAACTGCCTTCGCGTTCGCCGCATTCGGCACAGCGCAGTTTGTCATATTTCATGTAAGCATAACCTGCCCCGATCATTGCTTCAATCCCCCAGCGTTCGCCGAATGCCCAGTGATAGCCATAGCTTACGCCTCCTCCATAGAGATCGCCACGTAATGTATATTCTTTTAGCCCTGAGATGAAGGGGATCTGCCCGATATTGAAATGACCGTAATGACCATGCATGCCGATGAAGTGTCCTTCGAATTTACGGCAGAACCAATAACGGGCTTCCGGCTGCAAAAGGTATAAATTCAGCTTCATGTCATCCGGATATTTCCAGGCGTTGTATGCTCCCCATAATTCAATGGTTATGTTGTGGGAAATACCCACTTCAACTCCGATATTGGGAGTTGTTGTTGCCCAAAAGAGAGCATTGGTTTTTAATGCAGTCTGTTGTCCGGCAACAAAAACTGGTAAACCAATGAGCAAAAACAATAGGAAGTGGAATTTTCTTCGCATATACCCTATATTACAATATCGTATTTTCCGGTTCTGTCTCTTGGTAAGAGACGGGAAGAAAGTATGATTTGACTCAAAAAACAGAGATTTGAGTTTGATTTCATAAAACCAGCAAAACAAGTTGTAAAACATTTGAAAGGTTATAGTGTATTCGTACAGGGTAAAATTGATGTTCGATAAATCTCTTTTACTGTTTTCTATTTTGTTGGATTTGAATGTGATAGATACAATGAAAATGATGGATTGCAGGAGTCCGGTGTGGAAAAATGAGGCTTTGAAAAAGAGCTAAACATTGCTAAAACACGAATCAAGGTGTTGATAATAAGTAGATTAATGCTCTTTGTGCAACCAGAAAAAAAAGTAAAAACAACTAAGTCGAAAGATTTGTATTCTTTGGCAATTTCTTAAAATATGTGTAATAGTATTCTTATATTCGTTGAATACTATAAGCTTTTTACGTCAAAAAACATCATAAAAGATTTGTTGTGTTAGAAAATGTTACTACTTTTGTATCGTTTTAATAATTAATAAAAGTGTCTTCCCGTCTCTTACCAAGAGACAGATTTCCCGTTATAGAATTATTTTCAGATACCCTTGATTTTTCTGCTTTTTCCCGTAATCAATTTCTTATTGATCAGATCAAGCATGTTACATTTGGTAAAGTCGATATAAATATGTGTCGTTTTTACTGAGGTATGTCCCATCCCTTCTGAAATGAGATTGTCGGGAACTCCCAGATTTTTTACATGTGTAGCCCATGAATGACGTGCAACATATGAAGAAAGATGTGCATTGACCAGTAACCCCAGTTTTTTCAGTTCACCATTGTAAAGACGAAGTTTCTTTTCGTATTCTCTGTATGAAGCATCTGGTCCGGATAATATGGGAAATAAAAGTCCTTCTTTGTTCTGCCGGACATACCGGATGATCTTTTTCATGACAGGCAGTAGTTTGATACGTATTTTTTCCCCTGTTTTATGTCGTGTATAGATCAGGTAGTCGCCTTGAATATTTTTGTCGGTCAGGTGTGCCAGGTCGATAAATGCCATACCTTGTGCGTAGTAGCAAAAAAGAAAGTAGAGACGGGCAAGGATTACCTTTTCAGATAGTTTTTTGCTGTCCAGCTTTTCTATGCTGAGTATTACATTCTTGTCTACTGCTCTTTTGGTGCTTTTCCCTATACCGGTATTAATATGCCTGAATGGTGAGGGACGTGCTTCGATAATTCCGTCATTAACGGCACGGTTCCAGAGCGCTTTCAGGTTGCGCATGTAAAAAGAGACCGTATTGGGATGCAATTTTCTTTCGATCAGCCATGATTCATATTTTTTTATCAGCTCTTCGTCGATATCGTTCAGTAGGATATTCTCTGTCGGCAGGTATTTAAGAAAACTGTTATGCAGGCTTCGGTAATGCCTTACACTGGCATTTCTGTCTTCTGCCGCAAATTGTTTAATGATTTGTTCGATATAAGCGATAAAGGTATTCCCCCTGAGAAGTGCCTTATAACTCTCTATGATCATATCGGCTGTTATTTCCTTATTTTTCGGAAGCCGGGTAATAACTGTTTGCATACGCTGTTTTTCTTCACTGGTTTTTTGGTTTATTTCCATCAGATAAAGATACCGCTCAGGAAGGCATCCTGGGGGGACTATTGCCAGTTGTCTGTTTTCATCCCATTCATCTTCATGCAGTTTGTATGGGAGACTTATTTGTCTGACTTTACGGCGGTAAATCACTTGCAGGTACAAAGCGGTTTCCCGGTTGTTGTCTGTTCCCTGTCGTCGTTTCAGGTTGACAGAGATGGTCGTTTTGTTTTTTTCTTTGTTCAGTTCCATAATTTTTTTAATGAATAATGTTTATAAACGTGCCTGTATTGGCGGTTAATAAATCTGTAATATAGGTACAAATTACCGTAATTTGTATAATGTTATATCTTTATTATCGTACTACTTTTGTACCGGTAAGAAAATATATATCTTTACCGCTTGAAATAAATAAACACTATATGGCTATAAAACGTTTTGGTGTCTCTCTGGAAGAGAATCTGTTGGAATCGTTGGATAAGTATGTGGACGAAAATGGCTTCGCCAATCGTTCGCAAGCGATCCGGTTCCTGATAGAAAAGAACGTGGCCGAAAGGAAATGGCAGTGTAACCATATCGTTGCCGGTACTATTATTATAATGTACGATCAGGAGAAGAAAGCGATAGCTTCCAAGATTGTCGGTATCGAGCAAGACTATCAGGACGTGATACTCTCGTCTTCCCAGTATTATATCAATCAGCATTTTTGTCTGCACATCGAAACTGTGATGGGCACGGCTCACCGTTTGACGGAATTGGCCGATAAACTGACTGCTATAAAGGGAATTAAACATGGTAAATTGGTGATGAGCCGGGCGGATTAAGCCTATTTTTTTGCCGGTTTGGTGACACGATTATTTAAATAGGTGTTACCTTAGATGGGGAAACAGATGACAAATGTTATACAAGAATAAATGATGAAGAAAGGATTTTTACTTATTTCAGGACTGCTGGCGGGTTCGGCAGTCTTTGCCTCCGGGCCGGTTGATCCGGTCGAACCGATTGAGCCGTTGGGAATAGATAGTCTGATTAATTTGCAGGGTGTAGTGATTTCTGCAAATAAGATACAGGTAAACCGAAATAGTGTTCCCCTTACTATTTCAGTGATAGACCGGGATCAGATAGAGGCTAGCAGTGAGTCGGCTTTGTTACCGGTGTTATCGGAGCGTGTTCCCGGATTGTTTGTAACGGAAAAGGGGATTACCGGATTTGGTGTTTCAAACGGGTCGGCCGGTACGGTAAATATTCGTGGAGTAGGTCAAGGGAATAAAGTGTTGATGTTGTTTGACGGACAGCCGCAATGGGCTGGTGTTTTTGGACATTCGTTGCCTGATACATATGTGGCTTCTGATATTGAACGGGTTGAGGTGATCCGTGGACCGGGTTCGTTATTATACGGTTCAAATGCGATGGGAGGAGTAGTCAACATTATCACCCGCCAGCATAAACAGGAAGGCCGTCGTACGCAGGCACGTGTTATGTTTGGTTCGTACAATACGCAGAAGTACATGATTAATAATGGCTATAATATCGGAAATTTCAGTAGTTTCGTTTCTGTGAATCACGACCGTTCAGATGGTCACCGGCCTGATTCCAAATTTGATATTACAAATGGTTTTGCTAATTTGGGATATCGGATCAATAACCAATATAAAGTAACCGGAAATTTGAGCTTAGCTAAATATAATACGGAAGATCCGGGTGCGATTACCAGTCCGTTGCTGGATCATATCATGCATATTCTTCGTGGAACAACATCTTTCGCTTTGGAGAACCATCATGAGAAGTCTAGCGGAGCATTACGTGTTTTCTATAACTGGGGACACCATAAGATAAATGACGGCCATGCCGTTAATGCCGACCCGCGCTCATTCCTGTTTTATTCGGATGATCATAATACCGGTGTTCAATTATACCAGTCTTTCCGTTTAGTGGAGGGAAATACATTTACCGCTGGTGTCGATTATAAGAATTGGGGAGGGCATGCCTGGAATGATACGATTAACGGCCCGGTCGGAGAAATTGTTAAGAAATCGGTCAATGAAGTAGCCGGTTATGCAATCATGCAGCAGGATCTTTTCGATATTTTGAGTCTGAATGCCGGCGTACGTTACGAACATAGTAGCGCTTATGGAGGCGAATGGGTTCCACAGGCTGGTTTTGCGATTCGTCCGTTTCAGGGTAATACGATCAAGGGTTCTTTTTCGAAAGGATATAGAAGTCCGACACTGCGTGAGTTGTATATATCCTATCTCCCTTATTCAAAGGCGAATCCGGATTTGAAACCGGAAAGTATGCTGAGTTATGAACTGTCTGTGGGGCAGTACTTTTGGGACAATCGTTTGCATGCTGAACTGACGGCTTTTTATATTGAAGGGAAAGATATGATCTCTGTAGTGGATCGTCAGATGTCGAATATCGGGCGCTTTTATAATAAAGGGATTGAGTTTGAGACTGGATATCAGATCTTAAACAACTTGAATCTGGATATGAATTATAGTTATCTGTATACGAATAAAGCTATAGTGGCTGCTCCGGCTCATAAATTTTATGCCAGTGCCACTTATATGCCCGGCCGCTTTACTTTTAACCTGAGTGTGCAGTCTATTTTCGATTTGTATACGACTGTTGGAAATACACCGGATAAAAATAAGAAAGAAGATTATACCGTATTGAATGCCCGTGCTTCTTACCGTTTCGGTTCGCAGGCTAAAGGATTGAAACTGTTTGTGAAAGGAGAGAATCTGACAGCTACACGATATTCTATTAACGAAGGTTATCCGATGCCGAAAGCGGTATTTATGGGAGGGATAGATGTGACGTTTTAAGTCTATAATAAATACATTGTTGGAAGAGACTGTTTCGAAAGGGGCAGTCTCTTTTGTTTTGATAAGCGACATTTTATGTAGATGTGTTAAATATATTGAATTTGCGAGCCTGTTGTCATGGCTGCTTCGTTCTTTTTGTAAACATAAATGGTGGATATGTAAAGCATGCTTCCATTGTATTTCAAAGCCGAGTTAATGTATTAAAATTAATGCTCAATTCAGTTCTTAATTTATAAATTTGCCTCGATTTGATAATGGTTTTTAACTGTCGGTAGAGAGTGGAAATGATTCCCTTTTGATTTTGGGATGAAGATATTTTGAACTTTATTTTATTAGAATTATGAGTAAATGTATTATGAAAAAGATCGTACATGTTCTATTTCAGTTGGTATTATGGGCGACGTTGCCTGCAATAGCCCAAACGTCGGTTGATGTGAATACGGTAGCAGAGTTAAAAACGAAAGTCAGTACTGCTACTGAGAATAGTGTGTTTGTGCTGACTGCGGATTTTGTGGAGGACTTTGACACGCAGGCTTCTTCTATTGATCTGACAATCAATTCGTCTGCAAAGATCACTATTGACGGGGCAAATCAAACCCTGAAAGCTGCTTTAAACAAACAGCATTTTACAGCCAACGGATCAGGAGAGGGAACATTGACTATTCAAAACCTGACTCTTACCGGATTAGTAAAAGACTCGGAATTAGTAGGTGGAGAATTTCCAAAAGACTGGAATCCGGATGCTTCGAATATTGGAGGAGGAGTAACTGGTAGTTTCCCAGGAGAATTAAAGATAATTAATTGTCTTTTTTCTAAAATGAGACCACCGGGAGCCGGCGTAAATGTTTCTTCCAAGAAAGTAACAATCAAGGAATCATCGTTTATCTCTTTAGGTATAACAAATTCGTATAATGGTGGATCTGTTATTTATACGAGGGGAAGTACTTCTTATGAAGTGGAAAACTGTACATTCGCTTATAATTATGCCAAAGGTGCCTGGGCGAATGCCTCAGCGATTATTTATATAACAGTGAATGTGGCCGATCTTATTTCTTTTAAGAATAGCCGTTTCTACAAGAATACGAATAATACAGCTGTAAAAGATGGTGCTGCCGGTGGCGGTGTCATCTCATTGAAAGATGCTTATCCGGAAAAGCTTATTGTGGACAATTGTGAGTTTGTTGGAAATGAGATAGACTCTTATGGTGAATTAGGAAATACAGCCGACGGAGGTGCTCTCTATTTTTATGTGCATAATGGAGGAGGAAGTTATCCGAACAGACCGGCAGTCGAAATAACAAATAGTACGTTTATAGAGAATACCGCTTTCGATGAGGGCGGTGCGATTGCTCTTGTCGGCCAATACCTGCTGAATGCGCAGGTGAAGAATAATACATTTTATGCTAATGTAGCAAGGGGGGAGCAGCGCAAAGGTACGTATGTTGCCGATGGATTTGACGGAGGCGGTGCAGTTGAAGTTGATACCAAAGCGACGGCTGTTTTCGAAAATAACACAGTTATCAAGAATAATGCTTTGAAAGGAACTGCCTCTTCCGGAAATGCAGGAGGAGGTATTTCTGTATATGGCAGTGGTAAAGCTGCATTAAAGAATAATATTATCAGTGGGAATGTGAGTTCTTATAGCTATTCGGGAGGGTATCCTGATATTTATCCGGCAATCACTTCTTCTTCATGGTCATCAAAAACCGGTAATAATGTTATCGGAGAATCATTGGAAGATATCTTTGGCGTAGCCGATCCTAAACCTATCGCCTACGGCAACAAAAAGGCTGGCGATCCGAGATGGGATACTGCGAACGATGCTTTTTACGGTGTTATTAAAACGATACCGATCCTGCCGAATGACAAGAGCCTGGCCGACATACAACCAAGTGGTCTTGCCGATGATACTGTCGATAACTCTACTTTGAGTGAACTCATGGGCAAAGACCAGAACGGCAATCCTCGTATTACGACCAGTGATGGCTTTTCGGATTCGGGCGCTGTCGAAATTCTCTGGGTACGTTTTAATGCCAATGGCGGAAACTGGACAGGTCTGGAGGCCAATACCTACGCCGGTGCTGATTATTACAACCAGAAAGATGGCAAGACCTCCTATTATTACAAGGTTATCAATAATGGAGGTAAAGTATCCAGCCCCACAACAGTCCCGGATAAATTGGTGCATCCCGAAGGTAAGACGTTCGTTAAATGGGTAACGGATGATGCGGAAGAAAAAGATTGGGTCAGCTCGGCCGCCGTGACGAAGAATGCGATGTATAAAGCCATATGGAAAGAAAATGCCTTGGAAGTAACCTATCATTCAAACTTCGAGCCCGACAAAACCTATAAGCATTCATATGATGAGGGAAAAGTAACTGTCGCCACCTATCCGGCAACCGCCTTGCCCATCCGTCCGAACCATATTTTCCTGAGATGGACGACGAATGCCGACGGCACAGGTACGGCATACCAGCCCGGGGCGACTTTCACGATTACAGAAAATACCGACCTGTACGCCCAGTGGGAACCCAACTCTACCCTGAAGTTGCAATGGTCAGTCTCTAAAACAACTCCGGAGATATTCGAATTCAACGATGTGGAGGACAACTCTACCACTTCTGTGATGGTCGGAACTCCTGTTTACGTCCAGATCAGACCGATAGAGCTTGACTACATAGATTACGACCGCTGGTCCATCGAATACACCGCAACGCCGGCAGACTACCACTATCCGATGGAAGAATCTATCGCAAAAACCCTTCGCTACGATTTCAACAAAGGGGAAGCTCATACGCTGGAAGGAACTTATTATTATAATGTAAGCAAACTGATCCTTTACAAGGATGGGGTAGAGGTTGCCACTTATATCTATCGTAACGCCACCTGTACCCACACCGTGATCATCCAGGCGAAGCCGATAGCTAAAATACCGGCTTTGCAATGGTCGGTATCGACCACCACTCACGAGCAATCTAACTTCCGTGACGTGGACGACCAGACAACAACGTCCGTGAATTATGGAACTCCTGTCTTTGTACAAATCCGCCCGATCGGACATGAAGACATCACTTTTGAACGTTGGGATGTTGAATACTCCGTGACTCCGGCGGAACATTATTATGGCATGAATCCAACCGTCAAGACCGAACGTCATAATTTCAATAACCGCGAAGCACATACGGAAATCGGCACATATGTCTACACTGTCACCAAACTGACATTGTATGACCTGTATGGAAACAAAATCGTCGAGACATACGATTATAACGACTCGCCCTACCGGCACACCATCGTCATCACAGACTGCGAAGACCCCGGTCCCGGCCCCGGTCCGCACGGCGCCCTGCAATGGTCGGTCTCCACGGCGTCGAACCAGCTTCAGGACTTCCGCGATGTGGATAATCTGACTACGACAAGCGTGGTGAAAGGCACACCGGTCTACGTCCAGATCCGTCCGGTCGGTTTCAACAACATCACTTATGACCGCTGGGAGATCGAATACACCGCCACCCCCGCCGGTTACCACTATCCGTTGGAGGAAGCCGTTCCGAGAACCGAGCGTTACACCTTTAACCGGGGCGAAGCCCATACGCTGGTCGGTACCTACGTGTATACGGTGACCAAGCTGACACTCTACAACGGTGAAAGCGTGGCCCTGACAGCCTATTACACTGAGCCGCCTTACATCCACACCATCATCATCCGCGACGGCGGTATGATCGAACTGGGCGACATCGCCTCCCATTGCGGTTCGGAAAGTGAATTCAGAATACCATTCCGCCTGCTCGATCCGGACAATATCCTGGAATATTCCGTCCGCTTCTCCGACGAAGCGCTCAAAGCCGGCTTTACGGATTCCGACTATAAAGATGTGACTCCCGACTATCTCACAGTGCCCGTTTATCGGATAATTGGCAAGGGCGTTTACACCGGAAACGTGTATGTGCGCAAGAAAAGCGACCCGGGCCTGGTGGAACTGCATCCGTTCGAAATCGAGATGCTGGAAACCACGATGATCACCAAACAACCGCAGTCCGTATACGTTTGTGACGGCGACGCCTTCACCCTGAACGTAGAAGCCCGTGGCCTGAACCTGACCTATCAGTGGTTCTTCAACAAAGAGGCGATCGAAGGAGCGACCTCGGCCACCTACCAGGCTGCCCTGACGTCCGACAAGGAAGGCTCTTACTACGTAGATGTATACGGCGACTGTGGGATGGAGAGCAGTGTGACGGTGACGGTGCGCAAGAACAGCTTGAGAGTCCTGGTGAAATGGAACGAATTCCTGTACATCACCAATCCGGACAACGAGTTTGTCCGTTTCCAGTGGTATCATGACGGGCAGAAAATCGAGAAGAACGGCACTTCGATCTACTACTCCGTGCCCGAGGGCCTGTTGGGCAGTTACTTCATCCAGGCCTACCGTGCAGACGACAGCTATGTGGTGAGTTGCCCGATCACGTTCGATACGCTGACACAGTTCCCCGTAACCACCGTTTACCCGACGATGGTGCAGAAGAACAGTCCGATAACCGTCAAGCTGGGCATGCCTGGCGAAGCCTCGGAGACGGCAGTCATCGAGATCTATAACCTGAACGGTCAGCTGGTCGAAAAGCAGTCGACCACGACAGTCGAAACCACCATCCCCGCGAATATGGCTTCAGGCAGCTACATCGTGAAGGTGACCACCGATTCAGGAAGAACAACAACCCATAAAATCATCGTAAAATAAACTAACAGATATGTCAACAATAATTTCAAACATAAAGAAAACAATCTTTTTATTCGCAGCAGGCTGCCTTGCCACCACCGTTTCGGCCCAGCAGGAAACGGGTGGCAGAGAGCATAGCCAGTATAACAACGGCCAGCAGCAACAGCGCCAGCGTCAGGAATACCGCGAGGACTACCGGGAGGAAAAGAAAGATACAACGAAGACCTCTTACCTGACGGTATCGGGCGGCGTCGGCTCCTCTTCCTTCCGTTACAAGCTGAACTACCAGATCGAAGGTTTTGAAGAGAAAGGCAAGCGCAACGCAAAACTGGGGTATGAAATAGATCTCCGTTACAGCTACTTTTTCAACCGTCATTGGGGCTTCTCGACGGGGGTAGGTATCTCCCGTTATGCAACGACAGGCAAATTGATAGGTGATATGTCCGACGATAAATACATGAAACTGGGCAATATGACCGACGACGATGACTTCTCCGGCCACCCGCGTGAGTTCGAACTGCGTGCCCGATTGAAGAACCTGGAAGAGAAGCAGACCGCCTTCCTGCTGGATATCCCGCTGTTGGCAATGTACCAGACCCATTTCGGCGAAGAGGAAAAATGGGGCATGTACGCCGGTCTGGGAGTGAAGTTGCAGATTCCTGTCAAAGCCAAATACAAGGTCGAAGGCAATACAGCCAGCGAACTGAATGTTTCGGGTTACTACCCCCATATCCCTTCCGACGTGGGTTCTCCGTCGGAGGCGCCTGTTCCTCACCACGGCTTCGGCACGATCAACGATCCCGGCCGCGAGTTGGACTGGAGCGGAAAGAACAAACTGAAACTGGGCGTAGCCGGAACTGCCGAACTCGGTTTCCTGTTCACCCTGGGCGAAGACACCGACTTGTTGCTGGGCGGCTACATCGACTACGGTTTCACCAACATGAAGAAAAAGAAAGACCAGGGGCTATTATCCACTCCTGTATCTTATCATCCGGATGGGAACATGACGGTAGGAAAGGGTATTCCTTATAATGGCATGATGAATTCAAACGTAACAGATAAAGTGAAGGTTATGTCTTTCGGGGTAAAATTAGGGGTTAGGTTTAAATTGAATTAACGTCGCAATAAAAAAGGATGCATCCTCTTCGTCAAAAGGGTGCATCCTTTTTGAAAATAGGGTGCGTCCTCTTGTTTGGGGGAACGCATCTTCCGAAATATCTTCTTTATTTCTCCTTATGATTCATAATCAGCGTCGACGGCATCTTCTGCAACGCTTCGCGGCGGTGTTCAGAGACGTCGTTCCAGGTATCGTAGCTTATCAACATGAAATTATAGTTGCTGAATATCGCCGCTGTCATATCCTTGTCTGCCAGCAGCGACGCCTGCTTGGTCGTATCGACGAACTGGCGGATGGCATGTTTTATCTTTTCGCTGCCCGGAGTCGTCGAACTGCTGCGGTCGAGGATGCTGACCGATCCGTGGGTTGTCTTTAGCAACGTCGAAGCATATTCCAACAGGAAGAGATCCTTCTCCGAGTCGACCACCACGATCACATTGCTCGCTTTCACGAAGCCGCGGTTCACGAATACCCCCACGTCGCAATTACTTTTTCCGATAAACATTTTCGTCTTGTCTTTCAATAGCGCACCGGGGTAAAACCACGATTCGGGCGCCTTGAAACGGCGGAAGAAACGATTGTAGAAAGAGGTGCGGTAACGGTTCGCCTCGATGTCGTCCGGCTGGTTACTCATCGAAATGCCCGAACCCACGAGCAGGAAGTCGAAACCCTCCGTGTTTACGATGTCCGTGATATCCTGTCCGGCGTTGTTCGACACCTCGTAGCGCGTTTCTATATTGATTCCCAGCTTTTTCGCCCCATAGAGAATAGGCCCGAAGCTGATTTCCTCGAAGTTATCCGTGTGCAGCGGGTTCACATCCGAACCGACGGTGAGATGAAGCGCCGTAAGGTCCACCTGATGCCGGATATGAGCGAACATCTGGTAGGCTACGTCGAGCATGATCTGCCCGTTACCCGCACGTCCGAACGAGAGCAACACCTTGAACGTGCCGTCGGCTACCTCCACCGCTTTGTATTCTTTGATCTTCTCGCGTGTCTGGAAGCAGAACTTGATGAACGAAACGAGCGGGATAGTCATAAATGTAGTCACTAGCGTCATCAATACCAGCATCACGAAGATGGATGGGGGCAGGATATGCATTTCGTAACCGATCGTAAGCACGACCAGCTCCATCAATCCCCTCGTATTCATCAGTGCGCCGATATAGAGGCTGTCTTTCCAGCTCTCGCCCACGAAACGAGCTGAAAACATGGCACCGCCGAATTTACCGATGATGGCCACCAGTATAAAGACGCCGCACATCCACCACAGGTCGGGACTATTCAGCAGCCCGATCTCTGTGCGTAACCCCGTCGAAACGAAGAACAAAGGGAGAAACAGGGCCAGCGATACATCTTCCACCTTTTCGGTCATGATCTTGCGGAATTTCACGTTACTTGGCATCACCACCCCCGCGATGAACGCGCCGAACAACGCATGCAACCCTAACATCTCGGTCAAATAAGCCGAAATGATGAGCAGGAGGAACATAAAAGCGACCAGGCCCTTGTCGATCACTTCCTTATTATGGTAAATATGTCCGATCATTTTCAGGAACGGACGGACGGCAAAGAACATGAAAGCGATATAAATGGCGGAGAAAAGAATATTATAGACCGCACTCAGCATTGACCCCGCCTGTGCGATGGCTATCACGACGGCCAGCAGGCACCAGGCCGTGATGTCACCGTTGGCTGCGCTGGCGAGCGAGATCGTCCCCAGATGCGTCCGCGTCAATCCGCGTTCCTGTATGATACGTGCCAGCACCGGGAAGGCAGTGATACTCATGGCGATACCTATAAACAGGGCGAACGATAGGAAGGGAGTGCCTTTGTCGGCATACGTGTCGTAAACGAAGTAGGCAGTAAGCATCCCGCAAAAGAAGGGCACAATCGTGCTTGTATGGCTGATTAGGATCGTTTCCTTTAATTTCTTCCGAACCTCGGTGATATCCAGCTCCATACCGATGGCAAACATAAACAGGATCAGCCCGAACTGGCTCAGGATAGTGATGTTGGCCAGCGACTCGACCGGGAAAAGGAATCCCGAAGCCTCTGGTAGCAAATGCCCCAGCACTGATGGCCCCAGTACGATACCGGCCACAATCTCCCCGATGACCGTAGGCTGGCCAATCTTCTGAAACAACCAGCCGAACAGGCGGCAGGTAATCAATATCGTAATGATCTGCAACAGCAGGATGCCGATAGGCGACTGGATATGATGCATCATCAGTTCCCAAAATAAGGAAAAACCTTCACTGAGGTTTTTAGGGGCGTCGTAGGCCGATGTCATGGCGCTTTCAATCTGTTGGCTCTCTCCTTCTTTGGCGATAAAATACATCAATGAACCGAATACAAGGATCATCACTAAATAAAAGGCTATACTCTTTGTTCCTCTACTCATATATTGCATGGGGTTTGATGCAAAAGTAAGAAATATCCCGGGAATATCAATACGGTATCTTTTTTTCTTTTATCTTTGCGCTAAACCAATCTCAAATAAATCATGGAGTCGCTGAATCTAATAAAGAATGACCCTTGGCTTGCCCCTTATAAAGAGGCGATAGAAGGACGGTATCAATACGTGATTGACAAGGAAAAGAGCCTGACCAACAACGGGAAACAGACGTTGGCCGAGATGGCTTCCGGCTATCTGTACTTCGGTTTGCATAAAACCAACAAGGGGTGGGTGTTCCGCGAATGGGCCCCGAATGCCACAGCTATCTATCTTATCGGTACATTTAATGACTGGAAGAAAGACGAACGATATAAAATGAGACGTCTCGGATACGGTGTCTGGGAGATTGCGCTCGAAGAAGAGCTGCTCCGTCACGAAGACCTTTTCAAACTGCTGGTTGAGTGGGACGGAGGAAGCGGTGAACGCATCCCGGCCTGGATACGCCGTGTCGTGCAAGACGAACAAACTAAAATATTTAGTGCACAGGTGTGGAACCCAGTCAAGCCATATGCGTTCAAAAACAAACGCTTTAAGCCTGACACCGCCCCGCTGCTGATCTACGAATGCCATATCGGTATGTCGACGAACGAGGAAAAAGTCGGCTCATACGATGAATTTCGCCGCAACGTGCTACCCCGCATTGCCCGCGAAGGATACAACGCGATACAGATCATGGCGATACAGGAGCATCCTTACTACGGCTCGTTCGGTTATCACGTCAGCAGCTTCTTCGCCGCCTCGTCCCGTTTCGGTACGCCCGAAGAGCTGAAACAGCTGATAGACGACGCCCACGGCATGGGAATCGCTGTCATCATGGATATTGTACACAGCCATGCTGTTAAGAATGAAGTGGAGGGCCTCGGACGTTTCGACGGTTCCTATAATCAATATTTCCTGAGCGGTACACGCCGCGAGCATCCCGCCTGGGACTCGCTTTGCTTCGATTATGGCAAGAACGAGGTGTTGCATTTCCTGCTCTCGAACTGCAAATTCTGGCTTGAAGAGTATAAGTTCGACGGTTTCCGTTTCGACGGTGTCACTTCCATGCTCTATTACAGTCACGGATTGGGCGAGGCTTTCTGCAATTACGGCGACTACTTCAACGGACATCAGGACGGCGACGCGATTGCTTATCTCACCTTGGCTAACAAACTGATCCACGAGGTAAATAAGAACGCCATCACCATCGCCGAGGAAGTGAGCGGCATGCCCGGACTGGCTGCCAACTATGAAGACGGCGGCTATGGTTTCGACTATCGCATGGCAATGAACATTCCCGACTACTGGATCAAGACGATCAAGGAAAAGAAAGATGAAGACTGGCATCCCTCGTCCATCTGGTGGGAAACGACCAACCGCCGTGCCGACGAAAAGACAATCAGTTACGCCGAAAGCCACGATCAGGCACTGGTGGGAGATAAGACCATCATCTTCCGGTTAATAGATGCGGACATGTACTGGCACATGCAGAAGGACGACCACAACGCTGTTGTTGAACGCGGTGTGGCGCTCCATAAGATGATCCGTCTGGTGACCGCCTCGACCATCAACGGCGGATACCTCAACTTTATGGGCAACGAGTTCGGACATCCCGAATGGATCGACTTCCCGCGCGAAGGCAACGGATGGTCGCACAAATATGCACGCCGCCAGTGGGAACTGGTAGATAATATGGATTTGAAATATCACTATCTGGGCGACTTCGACCGCGAAATGATCGAACTGCTCCGTAGCGTGAAAAACTTCCAGTCTACCCCAATACAGAAGGTGTGGGATAGCGATGGCGACCAGATTCTGGCCTACATGCGCAAAGACCTGGTATTTGTGTTCAACTTCAGTCCGACGAAATCGTACACCGACTACGGCTTCCTGGTTCCTAAAGGCGAGTATGAAGTGATTCTCAACACAGATGCCCCCCGTTTCGGTGGTTTCGGCCTGGCGGACGATTCGGTGCGTCATTTCACACAATTCGACCCATTATTTAAAAAAGACAAAAAAGAATGGCTTAAACTGTACATTCCGGCACGCAGTGCTGTTGTACTGAGAAAAGTAAAGATAAAGAAGTAATCAAACAACAAAACACACAGTATGTTATATCCAATGACTTTTAAGCCTATCCTCAAGAAGATTATTTGGGGAGGCTCAGACATCTGCCCATTTAAGGGCATCACACCGGTTGAAGAAGGTATCGGTGAAAGTTGGGAACTTTCGCATGTAGAGGGTAACTATTCCATCGTCGATAACGGTGACTTGGAAGGCAAGTCGCTCGATGAACTGATTCGCACTTACGGCAAGCAGTTGCTCGGTGAGAAGGTAATGGACCAGTTCGGCTCTACTTTCCCGCTGCTGATTAAGTTTATCGACGCCCGTGATGACCTGTCTATCCAGGTGCATCCCAACGACGAGCTGGCTATGAAACGCCACAATTCTTTTGGCAAGACCGAAATGTGGTACGTAATCAACGCCGCGGAGGGAGCTGGCCTCTATTCCGGTTTCTCCCAACAAATTGACGCAGAGGAGTATGTGAAACGGGTAGGCGATAACACTATCATGGACGTTCTCCAGCGTTATGAAGTGTCGCCGGGCGATGTGTTCTTTCTGCCTGCGGGGCGTGTTCACGCCATCGGTGCCGGATGCTTTATCGCAGAGATACAGCAGACCAGCAACATCACTTACCGCATCTACGACTACGATCGTAAGGATGCCAACGGTAACGGGCGTGAACTGCATACCGAGCTGGCCAAAGATGCCATCGACTATACCATGTCTCCCGACTACCGCACGCATTATAAGGCACATACCAACGCGACAGTCGAACTGGCCAACTGCAAGTATTTCACGACAAACCTGCTCGACCTCGATACGATGATGGTGCGCGACTTCTCCGAACTCGATTCGTTTGTCGTATATATATGTATGGAGGGTAAGGCTTCTATCCGCGACAATAAAGGAAACGAAATATTCGTTCATCAAGGTCAGACGGTGCTTATCCCGGCAGATACAGAGGTGGTGACGATTTCTCCGGCTCCGAATGCCAAATTCATGGAGACTTATATCGGATAATTTTCCGGGAAAAGATAACAGTTTTTCCTGAAAAAAGGAATTAGGAAACAGAAACGACGCAGAAAACGCAGAGTTTCGCAGAATATTTTATTAATAATCAATATAATATCTGCGTTTCTCTGCGTTTTCTGCGTCGTATGCGTTCCCTGTTATTTTGTTAGGCTATGCTGATTTCCTAATGATCTTATTGGGGATAGGGGAATTGTGTCAGCCCGTTGTACATGAACCGGTAGGTGGGGACATCCAGCCCCAGGGCTTCCGCCTCGCGGATTACGTAGCCGGTCAGTGTCTCGATTTCCGTCTGGCCTCCGCGCTTGAAGTCACTGTGCATTGAAGTGGTCGCACCGTTCGGCATCATCTTTTGGGCCTGGATAGACGAGAAAACAATATCTTCCGGCAGTTTGATTCCTTTGGCTTCGGCAACGTCTTTCAACTCGTATCCCAGCGTGATGAACAGGTCGATATGATTTTCTATCACACTGTTAATCGGTTCGTTGAAGTAAGAAGTGATGGTTGCTGCCGTGGAGATCATAAAGAATTTCTTCCATATCTCGAGGTCGATGTCCTCCGGGTTGGTCGATAACACGCGGGCGGAGCTCAATATATTCCTTAACTCCAGTTGTTGTTCCTTATCCTTGCCGTTGAGTCCGAAAAACAAACGGTCCTTGAGGGTGAATTTCTCGATATATCCGGGCGAAACGAGCCGCGCACCTATGTAAACACAGCCTTTCCATATTCTGCTTCCGGGCAGTATTTTTTCTATCCGTTCGGCGATGTCGGCCCCGTTGAGCAGGGGTAGGATGACAGTCTCCGGACTGATGATCGGCTTCAGGTGACGGATATTTTCTTCCAGATCGTAGCTTTTCGTGCAGCAGAGCAGGTAATCCACCGGACCTATCTCTGCCGGATTGTCGGTTGCGAGGGTTGGTATGGCTATTGTTTTCTTGAAAGATTTTTTTATTTCCAAGCCAAATTCTTTGATAGCCTTCAGGTTCTCGCCGCGGGAGATGAAGAAGATGTCCACATCCTCCGAATCCTGGTAGTGGGCAGCGAGCAACCCCCCGTAGTAACCCCCTACAGCCCCTATTCCGGAAATAGCAATTTTTATTTTACTCATATCAATTGTATAGGAGTTTTGAAGTTTATATTCTTATATAATATGATGCCGCAAAGATGAAAAATAAAATCGAAACCCTTTATACGAGTTTGAGTTCTTTTAGAAAGTCGGGAAAACTTTGTTCAAAATTAACACCGAAGCGATAGTCGGTCTTTGCCTTGTAAGTCCCCCGGATGCTGTCGGTCGTAAAATGAACGGCAATGGCCGCCGCGTCGATCAGGCTGAAGTCGTTGAGCAAGGCCGACAGCAGGGAGCTGGCAAACACATCGCCTGTCCCGTGGTAATAACCGGGTATTTTCTGGGTGAAGACGTAGTCTATCGTGTCGGTCGTCCGGTCGTAGGTGGCGGCCCCCAGTTCGTCTTCCTTGAAATAAACGCCGGTCAGTACTACTTTCTGCGGACCCAGTGCGCCGAGCTTCCTCAGCAGGCTTTCGATATATGCGTGGGTGTAAGGCCCCGGATGGAACGGTTCGTCGAGCAGCAAGGCCGCCTCGGTGAGGTTGGGCACGATGATGTCGGCTTTTTGGCAAAGCATCCTCATGCCGGCTGCGAACTCGTGAGTGAAGACGGTGTACAGTTCGCCGTTGTCGCCCATAACCGGGTCAACCAGTATCAGGTTGTCTTCCTGCCTGAATGCGTCGAAAAACTCCTTAACGATATCGAGCTGTTCGAACGAACCGAGGAAGCCGGTGTAGATGGCATCGAACTTTATGTCGAGCGACTTCCAGTGTTTCATGACCGGGCGCATATCTTCCGTCAGGTCGTGGTAGGTGTATCCGCTGATACCTCCGGTATGAGTAGATAGGATGGCTGTGGGGAGAGCTGATGTTTCAATGCCTGCGGCAGATAAAATAGGTAATGCGACGGTGAGTGAGCATTTTCCGAATCCGGACAGGTCGTGTATGGCTGCGACCCTTTTCTGATGTGTTTTATTTTTCATTCTGTTCATTTTTATATCAATACAACAATGGGTGTGCGGGAAATGTTGGAAGCCTGTATCGGGCCTTTTCCGCCAGCCGTTGCAAAATAAGCTGATTTTATCATAAAATGGGCCGGATTGTTATGAAATGAGTAAATTTCTTCTTTTTCGGTCTGTTTCCTCCTTTTCGGAGGGTTTGCTTCCGTATTGGGTCTACATTTATAAATATCGTAAATAAAATAGCCGGAGATTGTCGCAAAACATTGCGTCGGGCGGGATACCTTTACATCAAAGTTTTTAAGAGATGTTGTTTTGTGAGTTTGATTAGATGTATATAAATATTTTAGGTTAATGACTTTGGCTGAAACTAGTATCCTCCCCTTGGCGTGGGGAAGGACTGAAAAAAAACAGAGATCGATGTATGCCGTTCGCGCAGGCGAGCGTGGAACTTCACTTGTATGGGGTTGCGACGATTCATCGAATGGAGATAAAAAAGACCGTGAGGTGAGTTACAAATCTGATTATACAGGTGCTTTTATAACGGACTGGGAAGTCCCTATTGAGCCGAAGAGTCCTGGTGAGGGCCCGCGAGCTGATTTTATTGTTGATTGGATTAACTAGTATATCAATAAATTCAATGTAATTGGTGAAATCATACTTTTTACTCTATAACGTTAATCCTCATATCTAATAACGTTGTATCCCAAGCCCTTCAGTGGGCAAACAACCGCTCTGTTCGTGAGAATAGGGCGGCTTTTGTATTTTAAAAGGCTCGGGTAAAAATAATTTGTATCGATTTAATGACTGCAAACCTTGCTGACATCTACCGTAAAACCATCATTCATAGGCATGAATTTCCCTTTTTCTTTCAAGAATTCGATTAATTCATCCACATTCATGTTATCGGCCGAGCAGGCATAAAAACGTTGTTCCGAACCGAATTTATTAATGATAGCTGTTCTCAGGCTGCTCTCTGAGTAACTGTTCCCTTCCATCATGAAAAGAACTTCATGTGCATGTAACTGTTCCATAAACTGATTATTAAATGATTTGAGACAAAAGTACACCATCTGTCCTTTTCAAATTGTAACATATGTGACAGAAAAGAATAAATTAAAATGATTAACAATTTATTAGAATCGGGATATCAGGAGGATAGAAATACAAAACAGCCTGTCATAGAACTTTCTATAACAGGCTTTTTGTGACCCGGGAGGGGCTCGAACCCTCGACCCAATGATTAAGAGTCATTTGCTCTACCAGCTGAGCTACCGAGTCAGTCGGTTTTTTCTTTGAGTGACCTGGGAGGGGCTCGAACCCTCGACCCAATGATTAAGAGTCATTTGCTCTACCAACTGAGCTACCAAGTCAATCTGTTGCAATCCTTGTTTCCTGCTTGTGGACTTTGTTTCTCGATTGCGGGTGCAAAGATAGAGGTTTAATTTTTCTTTGCAAACTTTTCGGTCGCTTTTTTCTAACTATTTTTTACTCGAATTCAAAGATATCAGACGGAGTCGTGCGCTTAAGTGCTATCAGAGAGACATCTTTGCCGACACGGACCCCTTCTTGAAACAATCGGATGTCGACTGTCTTATAGGCAAGTTCCGGGTGGTTGTTGTCGCGGCTGAGGTGGCACAACCAAATGTCCTTCAGCTTCGGGTCATAGTTGGCTGCCAGGAATTCGGCAGCTTCACGGTTACTCAGGTGGCCTGTCGGACTCGCTACACGTTCTTTCAGGAAAGCAGGGTAGGTGCCGAACTTCAGCATTTCCTCGTCGTAGTTGGCCTCGATGATCAGATGGTTAGCCATTCGCATATAACGACTCACTGTATCCGTAATATGGCCCACGTCGGTCGCAAAAGTAAACTTATGCTCTCCGTATTCGATATAGTAGCCTACGTTGTCCGTGCTGTCGTGGGGCACTTCGAAAGCGATGATATTGAAGTTGCGGATGGTAAAAGGTACTTCTTTTTCGATGACCCGGCGTGAACCGATCAACGTCTCTTCCACATAACGGCTTTTTTCTATTCCCCGGTGGACGGCAGCGGTAGTGTATACCGGGATATTCATTTTCTCTCCCAGGCAACCCACCGTCTTGATATGGTCGGCATGGTCGTGCGTTATCAGGACTGCCACGATTTTGGAAAAGTCGATCGCTTTATCTTTCAACACCTTCTTTATGGTACGTATTCCGATACCAGCATCAATCAGTATCCCGAATTCGGGAGTACCCAGATAATAGCAGTTGCCACTGCTTCCACTTGCTAAGCTAAGAAATGATAGTTTCATATTTTTCTATTCCGCCTCGCGGCCTATTCTGTTTTATATTGTATAATCAGGAACGGAACGTATCAGGGATCGTCACTTCCCCGATAAGCGAACAGTTCATGTGGTCCTTCACTTCCTCGGGCGATAACCCGTGGCCGAAAAGGAACATCAACTTGGCGACAGCGCTTTCCGTCGTGCTGTCGAACCCGCTTATAACGCCGGCTTCCAATAATTTATGGCCCGTCTCATACCGGTGCATCTCAACGCTTCCGACGCTACACTGGGTTACATTGACGATTACGATACCCCGGTCTACTGCATCTTTGAGCATGGTCAGAAACCAGTCGTAACTCGGGGCATTCCCGCTACCGAAAGTTTCCATCACGACCCCTTTCAGGTCGGGAATGTTGAGGATGCTTTCCACCACCTGCGGCGAGATGCCCGGAAACAACTTCAGGATAGCGATGTTCCGGTCCAGTAGATAATGCGGTTTCAGCGGCTTACGCGAAACTGGGTGATAAATTTGTCCCGTATCGTATTTAATGTATATCCCGGCATGTGCCAGGGCCGGATAATTGTATGAACGAAATGCATTGAAGTTGTCGGCATTGATCTTGCTCGTACGGTTGCCTCGCAGCAAATCGTTTTCAAAGAAGATGCAGACTTCGGGTACAATAGGTATTCCGTTTTCTTTGGCAGCAGCAATCTCGATCGCCGTGATCAGGTTTTCCTTCCCGTCCGTGCGTAACATGCCGATGGGCAATTGTGAACCGGTGAAAATGACCGGCTTGCTGAGGTTTTCGAGCATGAAACTCAGGGCAGAGGCGGTGAACGACATGGTATCGGTGCCATGCAGCACCACGAAACCATCGTATTTCGCATAATTATCTGCGATGATTTTCACAATCTTCATCCATGAGTCAGGCCCCATTTCGGACGAGTCCATTACCGGATCGAACTGATAAGTCGATACTGAGTAACCGAGCTTTTTCAGTTCCGGCATATTGTCTCTAAGATGTTGGAAATTAAAAGATTCCAATACTCCGGTTTCAGGATTTTCAATCATTCCGATTGTTCCGCCTGTATAGATAAGCAGGATAGAAGCCTTATCGCGCTGATCGTTCATGTTTACTGTCATAATGCAAAGGTAATAAATTTATTCTTCTCCCTTCAAAACGGGAACGCTTATGTGATATTTTACGGCTATGATACGTGCCAGGAATATCCCCAACGCTGCAGCGAACTGGGTGATGGAGGGTGTTAACCCGGCGAGCATACATAAATAATATACACCGCCACCGAACACGCATGCCAGGGCATAGATGTCTTTTCGGAAGATTAGCGGCTCCTCATTGATTAATATATCGCGCATCATTCCCCCGAATGATCCGGTGATCGTTCCCATTACGATAGCTACCCACATAGGGAAGCCGAATTCGAGTGTTTTAGCGATTCCGACCACGCCGAACAGACCCAGTCCGATGGCGTCGAATATAAAGAACGTGTTATTCAGCCGGATCACATATTTACGGAAGATGATAACAAACAATAAAGCTAGTGCGGAAACAGTTAAATAAGATGTTTGTTCCATCCAGAAAGGGGTTGCATTCAGCAGGATATCGCGTATTGTCCCTCCGCCCACGGCAGTAACCAGTCCGACCACATAGGCGCCAAACCAGTCAAATTGTTTTGCAGAGGCCAATCTGATCCCACTAATTGCGAATGCAAACGTCCCTGTATAGTCGCAAAAGGTGATAAAATCTATCATTTTGTTTTTTTCTGCAAAAGTAAGTATTTCCTTTGAATTGTGTTTGTTTCTAGCGACACAACCTAAGAATAATTTAAACCAAACGAATCCTTTACTGTTAATTATATATAAGTTTGCATGAGTAATAGGTATAAGGCTCAGGCCAAAAGATTGTTAGATGATGAAGAGATTTATATGGATAGGATTGCTGGCTTTGCTTTCAGCACAGTGGATGCAGGGGCAACACTTCCCTAAAATGGATACAAGAAATTACGTGAGCGACTCGACTGTTTTCATGCCTAAAAAGCCCTGGCTGGCAGCCGGCGAGGTGTTCGGCTTGAATGTCGGGATATGGGCTTTCGACCGTTTTCTGATGAACGAGGACTTTGCTCATATTAATGGTCATACGATTAAGAACAATTTCAAAACCGGCCCTGTCTGGGATACCGACAAGTTTTCGACCAATCTGGTGGCGCATCCCTACCACGGCTCGCTTTACTTCAATGCCGCACGCAGCAACGGGATGAATTTCTGGCAGTCTATCCCTTTCGCCGCCGGTGGGAGTTTGATGTGGGAATTCTTCATGGAGAATGAACCGCCCTCTATCAACGACCTGATGGCTACCACGTTCGGAGGGGTGGAGTTAGGTGAAATCACTTACCGTCTGTCCGACCTTTTTATCGACGACCGGTCGAGTGGGGCGGAGCGTGTAGGGCGTGAGATACTTTCTGGACTGATATCGCCCGTGCGTGGCATAAACCGTCTGATAACCGGTGAGGCATGGCGTCACAGGCCGCATAAAGGTAGGGCATACTCGTTTGTGCCCGTGAACTTTATCGTGAGTGCCGGTCCTCGTTTCCTGGCGGAGCAGGAGCATTCGAAACATGGGACGACTAGTATGCATCTTTCGCTGCGTCTGGATTATGGCGACCCTTTTGAAGACGAGTTTTATTCGCCCTACGAATGGTTTCAGCTACGTGCCGGATTTGATTTCTTTTCCAGTCAGCCGGTCATCACGCAGGTGAATGCTATCGGCACCTTGTGGGGTAAACGGGTTTGGGAGAAAGGGCCGCGCACGCTGACGGCCGGTGTCTTCCAGCACTTCGACTATTACGATTCGCAGTTGCGCTCCAGCGACGGTGGCAAGGTGTCGCCCTACCGCATTTCGGAGGCGGCGGCTGTAGGAGGTGGCTTGATCTATTACAAACGTTCGGAACCCAGCGACAAGGTCGATGCCTACGGCGAATTTTATGTGAACGGTGTTGCCCTGGGAGGTGGCTCGTCAGACTATTTTCGTCTCGATGAACGCGATTACAACATGGGAAGCGGTTATAGTGTAAAAGCCTTTACAGGTTTGACTTACAACAAGCACTGGACATTTTTGCTGAATATGGAGAACTACCATATTTTTACCTGGAAAGGCTACAATCCGGACATAGACCTGAGCACGGTCGACCCGAACACTTTCAGCGTACAAGGTGACAAAGGTCATTCCCGCTTGACAGTGATGGGCATCAAACTGGTTTATCTTTCCAGCAAAAAATGGAATATATCGCTCTCGAACCGCTACTTTTCCCGCCGTACGCATTACAGCTACCACGACGACGTGAACCGAGCTACCTACGATTTGATGCTTTCTTTGGGAGTGAAGATTTAATACTTTGCTATTGATTATTACTTCATTACAGTTTCCTGAAAGTGGGACTACGAGGAAACTGTAATTGACTGATTGTTATCTTGTTTTGTTTCTTTCGAGTTCGTTGAGATTCTCCATCTTCTTCCGTTGGAGGAATTCGTAAATGCCTTCAAGATGTTCAGTGACCCGCTGGTTGCCGAATTCGTAGACTTTCGTCACCAGTCCGTCCAGGAAATCACGGTCGTGAGACACCACAATCAGCGTACCGTCGAAGTCGAGCAACGCCTGTTTCAGGATATCTTTCGTTTTCATGTCCAAATGGTTGGTCGGCTCGTCGAGAATCAGCAGGTTGACTGGTTCGAGCAGCAGCTTGATCATCGCCAGGCGCGTGCGCTCTCCACCCGACAAAACCTTCACTTTCTTGGCTGAATTTTCTCCGCCGAACATGAACGCGCCGAGCAAATCCTTAATTTTATTACGGATATCACCTTGGGCGACATCGTCTATCGTTTGAAAGACGGTCAGGTTCTCATCCAACAGCGAAGCCTGATTCTGAGCGAAATAACCGATCATCACGTTATGTCCGATGGTCAGCGTGCCGTCGTGTTCGATCTCTTTCATGATACATTTCACCAGCGTGGACTTTCCTTCGCCATTCTTTCCTACGAAAGCGATTTTGTCGCCCCGTTCAATCATCAGGTTGGCATTGCGGAACACCGTATGGTCGCCGTATGTTTTTGCCACGTTTTCGATAATCACCGGATATGTACCGGAGCGGGGAGAGGGCGGGAACTTCAGGCGGAGTGCCGATGTGTCTTCCTCATCCACTTCAAGTATCTCAAGTTTTTCAAGCATCTTGACACGGCTTTGTACCTGTAGCGTTTTGGAGTATGTCCCTTTGAAACGTTCGATAAACTCCCGGGTTTCGGCAATCATCTTCTGTTGTTCGTCGAACGCCTTTTGTTGTTGTACGCGGCGTTCCTGGCGGAGTTGCAGATAACTACTGTAATTCACCTTGTAGTCGTAGATGCGGCCCATGGTGACTTCGATTGTGCGGGTGGTGATATGGTCGACGAATGCCCGGTCGTGGCTGATGACAACCACCGCCTGCCCGTTATCGATCAGGAAATCTTCCAGCCACTGGATTGATTCGATGTCCAGATGGTTCGTAGGCTCGTCGAGCAGTAACACGTCCGGTTTCTTCAAGAGTAACTTCGCCAACTCGATACGCATGCGCCAGCCACCGCTGAACTCGCTGGTCTGCCGGTTGAAATCTTCGCGCTTGAAACCCAGTCCGAGCAATGTCTTCTCGATATCGGCGTCATAATTGATCTCCTCGATGGAATAAAATTTCTCGCTGAGCGTGGAGACGCGCTCGATCAGCTCCATATAACTGTCCGAATCGTAGTCAGTACGTGTCTCCAACTCTTTGTTGATCGTTTCGATCTCGGCCTCCATCTCATGCAAGTGGGCGAAAGCCTGTGCCGTTTCTTCAAATACGGTACGCCCGTCTTCCGTCATCAGATGTTGCGGCAGATAGGCTATGACCGTATCTTTGGGTGCCGAAACCTTTCCGCGTGTCGGTTCGCGTACCCCGGCAAGTATTTTGAGCAAAGTTGATTTGCCCGCACCGTTTTTCCCCATCAGGGCAATTCGGTCTTTCTCGTTTATAACGAAAGATATATCAGAAAAGAGGGCACTTCCGCCAAACTCCACTGTCAGTCCATCAATAGAAATCATACGTACATTATATATATGTGTAAAAAGAAGGCGCAAAGGTAGGAAAAATGTTTGGAATATTTGTTTTATGTTTTGAAACAACTTATCTTTGCACCCGCTAATACAAACAGCTTAAATTAATTATTCAAACATGGCAACAAAAATTAGATTGCAAAGACACGGTCGCAAAAGCTACGCTTTTTATCAGATCGTAGTTGCAGACAGCAGGGCTCCACGTGATGGAAAGTTTATTGAAAGGATAGGTTCTTATAATCCGAACACTAATCCTGCTACAGTAGATTTGAACTTCGAAAGAGCTTTGTATTGGTTACAGGTAGGTGCACAGCCTACAGACACAACTCGCAACATTCTGTCACGCGAAGGTGTATGCATGAAAAAGCATTTACTGGAAGGTGTTAAGAAAGGTGCATTCGACGAAGCTACAGCGGAATCTAAATTCCAGGCTTGGTTGAAAAACAAACAAGCTTCTGTTGAAGCAGTAAAATCGAAAGACAGCGAAGCGGCTAAGGCTGCAGAAAAAGCTCGTCTGGAAGCTGAAAAAGAAGCTAACAAGGCAAAAGCAGAAGAAGTAGCTAAAAAGAAAGCTGAATTAGCAGCCGCCGCTGCAGCAAAGGCAGCTGAAGAAGCAGCAGCAAACGCTCCTGCTGAAGAAGCTCCAGCAGCAGAAAGCGCTGAGTAATTCGCTTAATGCCAAATAAAAAGAGGACATTTCCTATGTGGAGTGTCCTCTTTTTTATTGTGTGTCCCCTTATTTCTTTCCCAGCAGGAAACCGTTGATTTGTTCAACGAACTGTTCCTTTGAAAGTGCTCCCTGTGCCAGTTGCGGTTTTCCTTTAGCAGGAATAAACAGTAGGGTAGGGATGCTCTGTATGCCGAAAGCGGCAGCCAGTTCCTTTTCGTTATCGACATTGATCTTATAAATGATGATGTCGTTTTTGTATTCTCCGGCCAATTCCTTTAATATAGGAGAAATCTTCTTGCAAGGTCCGCACCAGTCAGCATAGAAGTCGACGATGCAAGGCTTGGTGCCTTCATAGACCCATTCTGTTTGGTTTTTCTCGTAATTATATACTTTGGTCAGAAAGTCAGCTTTGTTAAGTACTACAACTTCGCCCTGGGCAGCTACGTTTCCTGTTTCGTTTTTATCCGATTTGGCAGACATGGAGCAACTAACCAGCAGCAACACCACCGAAATCAGGAATAAATCTTTCAACTTTCTCATATAAAACTTATTACTTCATTGATAATTATAGAATACAAAAATAGTAATAAAACGGATACGACTCCCCATCCTGAGTGGTTAAAAGAAAAATAATAGCTTAAAAAGAAAAAAATGCTTCGTAAAATTAGGAGATATAAAAAATATCACTACCTTTGCACCGCAATCGAGAGAAAACGATAGCAAAACATACTGGAGAGATGGCAGAGTGGTCGATTGCGGCGGTCTTGAAAACCGTTGAACTGAAAGGTTCCTGGGGTTCGAATCCCTATCTCTCCGCTGAGTATAAGAAGTCCTTGTAAACTTAGGTTTATGAGGATTTTTTATTTATTAATACATTGATAATATGAAGCAGTTTGATTTTGAAGCAATATTCAATTATTATTCTGATGATCCTTATATCTTTACACCTTCCGTTTTAGAAGATTTCAAAAATGGGAATATTGAATTATCTGATAATTATAATATATATTTTATAACCTGGACTAACAGAGCATGGTTTCTTGTAGATAGTTTGACCTTTGATAATAAAAGGAATATTGTTCAAATATGTATTGTTATTATGAATCAATATGACAGGAATATTATGTGTGTTCAATTTGAAGTACCAAACGAGGTGAAATCAATAAAAGTTTCAGACTTTCCCCATAAATATCTGATATTTAAAAACTCGGAAAATGAAGAAATACAGACATTCCATATACATGAGTTTTTGCTTAAACATACTTCTATATTATTTGAAGTCCTTTATATCGGTCGTTCATATGGTGTGAAGAAAAAATTGAATATTGTGGATAGATTGTATAATCAAAATCATAAAGCCTTGAAATCTATATTGATGAATATCACAGAGTTGAACCCAGATAAAGAGGCACTTATTATGGCTTTTAATTTTAGACATAAACACATTACTGTCCCGTAAAAGTGGATAAATAGTTCTTTGAAATAATTGAAATATAGTCTATTAGATACTACTTTTTAGGCGCGACGATTTGAAATCATACCTTTGAGGTCAATTAAGGTGACCTC